>CAJQNQ010000116.1 GCA_905479725.1 uncultured Paracoccaceae bacterium
CAACAAGACCCCGGCAGAATCGCGCCGGGCGCTTGAGCAATCTGAAGGCTCCGTGCCCGGCGCGCTTGCCCAACCCGAAACCGACCACTATCAACCCCAAGGACTCTCGTTATGAACGAGGGACGACCGGCGGGCAGGTCAGGGGCAGATTACCCTGCAACGTATGGTCCTGAAACTGGCCTTTGCAGACCGCATTTCTTACGATCGAATTGAGGGTGCTAGAACCGCCAATATTGCCTTGATATTCAAGGCTTTAGAGGGTGTCTGGAGGGGGTAAAGAGTAGTGGTGCCGCTGAAGGGACTCGAACCCCCGACCCCATCATTACGAATGACGTGCTCTACCAGCTGAGCTACAGCGGCACTGTCGCAGGCGGACCCGCGCTGGTGGCGCGGTGTTTAGCACCGCTCCGGGGGGGGATCCAGCCCTTTCTTCATCCCTGAGCGGTGGATTACAGGCCCATCCGGCGGGTCTGCTCCAGGTCAATGATCTGGGCATCTTCGGGGCCATCGCCAGCGTCACGCCCAGAGCCTTCGACGGTGTCATCTGCTGAATCTTCCGTGGCCGCCTCAGGCGAGGTTGCATCGCCATCCACCGTGCTCGGCGGTTGATCGACCGGCTCCGTGGGCTCTGAAGCCGAAACATCGACAACGGAGCCGGGTTCGGTGTCCGCATCCCGCGCACCGGGCGCCGGAAGGGCGCCGACGATCAGCGGAAGCATTTCGGTGCCCGTCGCGCTGGGCCCGGTGCTTTCGGGCGCGGATTTCCAGCTGAGCGTGTCGAACGCGCCGCAATTGTCGCACAGAACTTGCCACCCGGCATGGGCGTGATGGCATTTCTCACAGATCCATTGCGGACCGCGCGGCGCGGTCAGTGCGCGCGCCAGCCAGCCGCGCACGACCTGGTCGGACGAGCCCTCGCCGCGCTCGATGGCGGCCATGATCGTCATCACGCGCTGGGTGGGCGCGGTTTCGTGCAGGTCACCGATGGCGCGGCGCGCGGCGGGGAAATCCTCGGCGGCGATCAGCAATTCGGCGCGGGTCTGGCGCGCCTCGTCGCAATCGACCAGCGACAGCAGCCCCTCGAAGCGGCGCACACGCTGGGCCGGCGCTTCATCGGGGATGATGGCGGCAAAGGCAGCGGCCAGTTCCGGGTGGGGCTGTGCCTTCCATGCGCGCTTGATGACCTTGCTGGCCGTGCCTTTCTTGCCGCGTTCGGTCAGCGCCTTGGCGGCGCGCACGGCGGCGGGCACCAGTTCGGGCGACAGCTTGTTGGCCTCGATCGCCAGGTCCTGCGCCATGGCCAGATCGGTGCCCTCGGCCTCGGATTGTTGCAGCGTCAACACGGCGTCGCGGCGGCGGAACACATCGCGTGGCATCCGGCCCGAGCGCGAGGTCTCCAGCAGCGTGCGGCGCGCGCCGCCCCAGTCGCCAGTCTGGTTTTGCAGCGACAACAAGGTATCCTGCGTGCCGCTGTGATCGGGTCGCATGGACAGTGCCTTTTCGGCCAGCTTGCGGGCCTTGTCGCGGTGGCCGGCGTCGATCTGTTGGCGCAGCAGGCCGTGGACGCCGACAAAGCGCGACCGGTCCTCTTCCAGCAGGTGACGGTAATACTGCTCGGCCAGTTGGGTGTTGCCCTTGGATTGCGCCGATTGCGCCATGAGCAGGTTGGTCAGCGTCCGGTTTTCCAGCAGCTTTTCCGCCTTGCGCGCCTTGGTCAGCGCCTTGTCGCCATCATCGGCGGCCAGCGCCAGAAACCCTTCGGTCAGGGCCTCCAGCCCCTTGCGCTTGCGCGAGCGTTCGAAATAGCGGCTGATGGCGGTGTCGTCGCCGTTGATGAACCGCAAGGACGCCACCAGAAGCCCCGACAGCTTCAACAAAAGCCACAGCCCGCCCAGCAGCAGCAGCGCGGCCAGCGCCATCTGGATCGGACCCAGCGTGAATTCGGTATTGGCAAAGGCGATGCGCAGGCCCGCGTCCTGCCCCATCAGCAGATCGACACCCAGCGTCAACCCGGCGACAGCCGCCAGAAACAGCACGATTTTCAGAACGGTCCAGATCATCGGCTCAATCCTCGATACGGGTCATACGGGTTTGCACGGCGTCCAGCGCGGCCAGCGCCTCGACACGGGTTCGGGCGGCGGCCTGCCAGTTGGCCATGGCTTCGGCAGGGCCGCCGGTCAGAAGCCCCAGTTCAGCCAGCGTCGCTGCCAGGTCGCCTTGCCTGAGGGACGCTTCGGCGCGCGACAGCACAGCATCGGTATCGGTCCCGTCACGCGGGGCCAGCGAGCGCGCGCCGGTCTGGCTGCGCAGGAAGGTAAGAAGCCGATCGCTGACACCGGCCTCAGGGGGTGGCGCGTCTGCGGCCAGGGCGGCGCGGGCGGCGCGGGCAAAGCTGCCTTGCAGTTCGGCCAGCGTGATCAAACCGTCGCCAAACGGGGCCAGGGACGCCGGAACATCGGTCACGGCGGCCAGGGTGGCCAGCGCACCGGCCTGGGCCGCACCCGATTCGGCGGCAGCGGTCAGATCGGCCAGCGCGGCGCGCGCGGCAATCATCTCTTGCGCGGCGGCGACGCTGGTTTCCCGCGATGAAAGCGCGGCGGCCTGCGCGTCGATCTCAGAGCGGGCTTCGGCCAGCGCGGCGCCGACAGCGGTCTGGGCCTGGGTGGCGATATCGGCTTCGATCCGGTCCATGCGGGCGGAAAGCGGTGCCAGCGTGCCAATCAGCGCCTGGTCGCCCGGTGCGCTGCTCTCAAGCGCGGCAAGACGCGCCCTCAAGGACGTCAGGTCTGGCGCAACCGCGCCCTCAAGCACATCCAGCCGGGCGCCAAAACCCGCGTCTTCCAGGGCGCTCAACCGGCTTTCAAGCGGCGCCAATGCGCTGGTCATGTCTGCCGCCGGTGGCTCGAGACGCTGCGATTCCAGCGCGCTGATCCGCTGGTCCAGCGCCGAGGTATCGGGTGTCCGCCAGCCGTTCGGAAGGATTGCCAGCGCGGCGGCGGCCCCCAGCACGGCGGACAAAACGCCGCCCACGATCATGCTGCCGGTCGTCCCGGCGCCCGAAGGCGCGGGCGCAGGTGCAGACGCGACGGGCGCGGCATCGACCGGAGCCGTGCCCGGGGCGACGATCGAGGCGGCGATTGCGGGCCGGGGCTCACCCTCGGGCTCTGCGCCAACTTCGGGGGCGTCTGCCGGCTGGGTCCGGGATCCGGAATCGGCGGCAGGATCGGTGATCGTCTCTACGGGCACGGGTTCCGGCGATACAAGCCATGTGTCCTCGCTATCGCTGTCTTGGTCATTCCCAACACTGTTCTGGCTGTCGGCATCATTGGAGACCAGCGGCGCGCTGACCGTGTCCTGCGCGCTGTCGGGCTGCGCTGAGCGGTGTTCAGGTCTTTTCATTCTTGCCTCCACTTCACCGCGCGCGAACATGCACCGCGTTTCTTCTTGTTCTACTGGTTGGCCGTCAGACCCTCAAGGGACCGGGGCTTGCCTGCGACAACTCCGACGCGACTTGCGCCAGCATCGCCGGGGCATCGGGCCGCGCCGCCGTCACCGTTCGGGCCTGAAGATCCCGGGGCAGTTGCGCGGCGCAGGCCGCACTGATGGCGACGATCCGCAGATCAGCCGGACGGACCGGTCCCAAGCTTTGCACGAAGCGCCGCGCGGTGCGCGGGGAAAAAAGCGGCACGACAACCCGTTGCGCGTTTTTCAGCGCCTTCAGGATGTGCGGCGGCCAATCCAGCGCCCGCGCCTCGTAGACGGGCAGCGCGGTGATGGTCAGCCCGGCGGGTTCCAGCGCGGCGGCGATGTCCCGCGCCAGATGCCGGCCCTGGGCGTGGACCAGCCTGCCGGCGGGGTTCTGCGCCATCAGCGTGTCGATCAGCGCCGCCGCATCGCCACCGCCATTGCGCGCATCGAACCCCGCCCGGCGCGCCGCCTCGGTGGTGGCCGGGCCGACGCACCAGGCCGGCAGGCCGGGGCAGGGCGGCAGGAACCGGGCGGCTTTGGCCGACGTCAGGATAACCCCCGCGGCGCCGTCAAGCATTGCGGGATCAAACGGCACCGGAACGATCTGGGACAGGGGGGCGATCAGCGTCTGATGCGGTGGACATTCACGCGCCGCAAGCCCGGCAAAGTGCCCGGAGGACGGTTCAGGACGGGTGAGCAACAGAATCGGACGCATCAAGGGCCTATGCGCGCCCATTGTCTGCGGCGCGGGCCAATGATACCCCCGGCGCTGTTCCAACCGCAACCGGCAGGGCGATGCATCGGCGGCAGACAGTTCTCGGGATCGAATCGAGTTGCGACGACACCGGCGCCGCAGTGGTGGTTCATGCGCCGGGTTCGGCGCCGCAGATCCTGTCCAACATCGTCGCCGCGCAGACGGAGCTGCATGCCGCGTTCGGCGGTGTCGTGCCGGAAATCGCCGCGCGCGCGCATGCCGAAAAGCTGGATCTGGCGGTCGAGGACGCGCTGACCGCCGCCGGGATCACCCTGACCGATCTGGATGCGATCGCGGTAACCGCCGGGCCCGGCCTGATCGGCGGCGTCTTGTCGGGCGTGATGCTGGCCAAGGGGCTGGCCGTGGCGACGGGCAAGCCCCTGATCGGTGTGAACCATCTGGCCGGTCACGCGCTGACCCCGCGCCTGACCGACGGGCTGGCGTTTCCGTATCTGATGCTGCTGGTCTCAGGGGGGCATTGCCAGTTCCTGCGGGTCGATGGCGCGGACGCCTTTACCCGGCTGGGCGGCACTATCGATGACGCCCCGGGCGAGGCGTTCGACAAGACGGCCAAGCTGCTGGGCCTGCCGCAACCCGGCGGCCCCGCCGTTCAGGCCGAGGCCGAGGCCGGGGATCCGGCGCGCTTTGCCTTTCCGCGCCCGCTGCTGGACCGGCCGGGATGTGATTTGTCTTTTTCGGGGCTGAAAACCGCGCTGATGCGGGCGCGAGATGCCGTGGTCGCGGACAAGGGCGGGCTGACCCGGCAGGACCGCGCCGATCTGTGCGCCGGATTTCAGGCCGCTGTCGCCGATGTTCTGACCGAAAAATCCCGCCGCGCGCTGGCGCGGTGCCCTGACATCACCGGTTTTGCCGTGGCCGGTGGCGTGGCGGCGAACACCGTCTTGCGCGGGCAACTGATGGCGCTGGCGGGCGATTTGCCGTTTGTCGCGCCGCCGCTGGCGCTTTGCACCGACAACGCCGCGATGATCGCGGGGCTCGGCTATCGCCTCTGGGAAAGTGGCCTGCGGCACGACCTGTCGCTGGACGCTTACCCGATGACCGAGCCGTAGACCGCGAGGCTGCGGAGCCTCTGCCTCGAAGTGGCGCTGACCGGATTTGCGGCCGTCCGTGAGCGGGTCGTTGACTTTCGCGCCGTGCGTCGAAACACTGGCCCCATGACTCAGGACGAACTTCGACGCCTGCTCAAGAAGGTCTGGGCTCAGAAACTCGACGTCGAAGATGCGCTCCAGGAAATCAAGCTGGCGCCGACGGAGAAGCTCGCGAACTCCCGCGTGGACCACC
>CAJQNQ010000117.1 GCA_905479725.1 uncultured Paracoccaceae bacterium
CAATGCTGTCCTGCATCCTGTCCGACACGCTGGAATTCCGCAGCCCCACCACCACCGGGCATGACCGCGCCGTCGCCGAGGCTCTGGCCGCCGATCTTGGCGTCGCCATCCCCGACCTCGCCAGCCAGTTGTTCGAGGCCAAATCCGACGTCTCGGGCTTTTCGGACGCCGAATTGCTGCGCATGGACAGCAAGGAATACACCGTCGCCGGCAAGGCCCTGCGCGTTTCGGTGCTGGAAACCACGGCCCCCAGACTTGTGCTGGACCGCAAGGATGGTCTGATGGCCGCCATGGACGCCGTCGCCGCCCAGGACGGCGCCGATCAGGTGCTGCTGTTTGTCGTCGACATCCTGAACGAACAGGCCACGCTGCTGGTGCCCAACGATCTGGTCAAATCCTTTGCCGAGAAAAGCTTCGGCGTCCCGGTCAACGGCGACACTGTCACCCTGCCCGGCATCATGAGCCGCAAGAAGCAGATCATCCCGGCCCTGACCCTGTAAATCCGCACAAACCCGCACCCCCATCTTTGTGCGTCAAATATCCTCGGGGGGTGAATTTGCGCCAGCAAAGAGGGGGGCCGACAGCCCCCCTTCACTCAGGATCGCGCGGGGGCGCAGCCCCCTCCGTTTGACGGTTCGGCTCAGCCGCGGATCGCCCCGAGCATGCGGTGTACATTCTCTGGGTCGGCGTCGGGGGTGATCCCGTGGCCCAGGTTGAAGATATGCGGGCCGCCGGAAAAGGCCTTCACGATCCGTTTCGTCTCACTCACCAGGTCCGCACCGCCCGTGACCAGGTGCGACGGCGCCAGATTGCCCTGCACGCAGCCATCCACCTGCACATGCCGCGCGGCCCAGTCGGCGCTGACCGAGTTGTCCAGCGCCACGCAATCGGCACCGGTCGCGGCAGCGAAACCGACATAGCGCTCGCCAGCCTCGCGCGGGAAGGCGATGACCGGAATGCCCGGATGCCGGGCTTTCAGCGCGGCGATGATGGTGGCGGTGGGCTTCAGCGCGAAATCGTCGAAATCCGCGCCCTTCAGGCTGCCCGCCCAGCTGTCGAAGATCTTCACCACATCGGCCCCGGCGACGATCTGCGCCGACAGGTATTCGATCGTCGCCTCGGTCAGCCGGTCGATCAGCAGCGAAAACCCCTCGCGATCCGCCTGAAGGAAGGCATGGGCAGGACCCTGATCGCGGGTGCCGCGCCCGGCGGTCATGTAGGTCGCCACGGTCCAGGGCGCCCCGGCAAAGCCGATCAGCGTGGTTTCGCGCGGCAATGCGCGGGTCAGGATGCGCAGGGTTTCGTAGATCGGCGCCAACACCTCGTGCACATCCTGCGCGGGCCTCAGGCTGGCCACGCCCGAGCGGTCGGTGATGGTGGACATGCGCGGCCCCTCGCCTTCCGCGAACCACAGCTTGGCCCCCAGCGCCTGCCCGATCAGCAGGATGTCGGCGAACAGGATCGCCGCGTCGAACCCGTAGCGCCGCAGCGGTTGCAAGGTCACTTCGGCGGCCAGGTCCGGCGTGTAGCACAGCGACAGGAAATCCCCGGCCTTGGCGCGGGTGGCCTTGTATTCGGGCAGATACCGCCCCGCTTGCCGCATCATCCAGACCGGAGGCACCGGCAGCGTTTCGCCGGCCAGGGCGCGCAGAAGGGTCTTGGTCGGGCGGGGATCGGGGGCGTTCTGGGTCACGTCGGATCTTTCTTTTGGCATGCCTCGGGGATGCGGCGCGCGGGGCGTGATGTCAAGGCGCGGGTCGTCACGCCCGGCCTCTGCCCCGTTTGTCGCCCAGCCTGTAACCCAGCCAGTAACCCCGTCTGTAACCCCGTCTGTCGCCCTGCCTGCCACCCTGGCCCCGCACGCGTCCGGCACAGCGCCACCATGCCGCGCCGGGCTTTGTGGACGCAGCCCGAATTGCGCACTATATCAGGGACATCATTCCAAACTGCCGATGACCCACGCGTGACCCTCAGCCCTCCCCATATGTCTGCGCGTCAGCCTGCCAAGGCGCTGCATCTAGAGCCCTGGCGCCTGAGCGTCGCGCCGATGCTGGACTGGACCGATTCGATCTGCCGCCAGTTTCACCGGCAGTTCAGCCGTCATGCGCTGCTGTATACCGAGATGGTCACATCGGCGGCGCTGGTGCGCGGCGACGCCCGGCATCTGCTGCGTTTCGATCCCGTCGAGCACCCAGTGGCGTTGCAACTCGGCGGCTCGGACCCGGCGGAACTGATCCAGGCCACACGGATGGGCGCCGATGAAGGCTATGACGAGATCAATCTGAATGTCGGCTGCCCATCCGACCGCGTGCAATCGGGATGCTTTGGCGCGGTGCTGATGAAGAACCCCGCGCTGGTTGGTGACTGTCTGGCGGCGATGCGGGCGGCGGTCGACATCGAGGTGACGGTCAAATGCCGCATCGGAGTCGACGATCAGGACCCGGCCCGGGCCCTGCCCGCCTTCTTGCACGCCGTGGAGCAGGCCGGTATCCGCCGGGTCATCGTGCATGCCCGCAAGGCCTGGTTGCAGGGCCTGTCCCCCAAGGAAAACCGGCAGGTGCCGCCGCTGGACTACGATCTGGTGGCGGACATGATCGACGCCTTTCCGCGGCTGACAATCTGCGTGAATGGCGGTGTCTCGACGCTGGATCAGGCCGAATCCCTTCTGGCGCGCGGTTTTGCCGGGGTGATGATCGGGCGCGCGGCCTATCACGCGCCGGTCGATGTTCTTGGCAGCGCCGACCGGCGGATCTTCGGGCAGGATACGCCCGCCGCCGACCCGGTCGCGGTGGCGCAAGCCATGACCCCGGTGATTGCCGCCCATCTGGCGCGCGGCGGCCGCCTGATCGGCGCGACCCGGCACATCCTGGGCCTGTTCACCGGCAAACCGGGGGCGCGTGCCTGGCGCCGCGCCTTGTCGGAAATGCCCAACGGCACGGTGCAGGACTATCAGGCGCTGATCGCCACCCTTGGGGAAAGGCGCGCGGCATGAAGGCGCTGCTGGCAATTTCGGCGCTGAGCGTCCTGGCGGCCTGTGCCCAGACCGGGCAGGTGCAACGCCTGGCGGCGGGCCCCGAGGCCGCGCCGATTGCCGTGTTCCGGCCCGGCGCCCCGCGCCCCCTGCCCGCCAGCCGCGCCAATACCGACATGTCGCGTGATTTCATCGAACTGGGCTTTGCCATGGAAAGTGGCCGCCCGATCGCGCAATTCTCGCGCTTTGACGGCCCGGTTCGGGTTGTCACCCGCGGCGCGCCTCCGGCGGGCAGCCTGCCCGATCTGGAGCGCTTGCTGACGCGGCTGCGTGCGGAAGCCGGGATCGATATCGCCCGCGTCGCGCAGCCTGCGGCGGATGACAACGTGATTACCGTCGAATTCCTGCCGCGCCGGCAAATGCGCGCGATCGTGCCAACGGCTGCGTGTTTCGTGGTGCCCAACATCGCCTCGTGGTCCGAATTTGTGGCCAACCGGCGCAGCCCGGTGATCGACTGGACGCAGGTTGTCCAGCGAACCCGCGCCGCGGTGTTCGTGCCGGCCGATACCACGCCGCAGGAAGTCCGCGACTGCCTGCACGAGGAAATCGGCCAGGCGCTGGGACCGCTCAACGACCTGTTCCAGCTTTCGGACAGCATCTTCAACGACGACAATTTCCAGACCACCCTGACCGGCTTCGACATGTTGCTGCTGCGGGTCTGGAACTCGCCCGAATTGCAGCCCGGCATGACCCGCGATCAGGTCGGCGCCCGCCTGCCGACCCTGTTCAACCGGTTCAACCCGTCCGGGCGGCGCGGCACCGCGACAACGTCAGACCTGACCCCGCGCGCCTGGCGCGAGGCCGTGGAGCAGGCGCTGGCTTCCAGCGGCGGGGTCACCAACCGGCGCGCCGGCGCGGCGCGGGCGCTGGTCATTGCGCAAGAACAGGGCTGGACCGACACCAGGCTGGCGCTCAGCCTGATGTTGCGCGCCCGCCTGGCCCCGCGCGACCAGGGGGACGCGGCCCTCGACGCCTTGCTGACTGCCGCCGAGATCTATCGCAACACCGCGGGCGGCGAGGTGCACGCGGCGCATATCGACATGCAACTGGCGGTGCAGGCGTTGGCCTCGGGCCAGCCAGAGATGGTGCTCGCGCTGACCGACCGCGCCCTGCCGATCGCCGAACGCACGGAAAACGCTGCGTTCCAGGCCTCGCTCGGGTTTTTGCGGGCCGAAGCTCTGTCGCTGCTGGGCCGCGACGACGAGGCCGAACGCCTGAGGCTCGACAGCCTTCCGGCCGCGCGCTATGGCTTCGGTTCCGAGGCGGCAGCACGCGCCCGGATGGACGAAATCGCCCGGATCGGCAGCGCCGCGCGGCAGATCGCGCGCCTGTAGCCGGGCATGGGGAAAACACAAGGAACGCACTCATGATTATCATCGCAGGCCTACTGATCGGCGCCGCCTGGGGCCTTCTGTTTGCGCGCCGCCGCCAGGGTTCGGGTTTCGACCTGGCGCAATATGCTGTCGTCTGGGGCATGATCGGCGGCCTTGTGGGGGTCGCCGTGTCCATCGGGCTTGACCGGATGCTGTGATGTTTCGCCCCTTCCTGGAACAGATGCGCCAGCATGGCGTGCCGGTGACGCTGCGCGAGTATCTGGGGTTTCTGGAAGCCCTGAATGCCGGGCTGGCGCAGTTCGATGCCGAAGGATTCTACTACCTGGCCCGCACCACGATGGTGAAGGACGAAAAGCATATCGACCGGTTCGACCGCGCCTTTGCCGCCAGTTTCAAGGGGCTGGAGCAGATCACCCCCGAGGCCATCGTGCAGGCCATCGACCTGCCGGCCGAATGGCTGGAAAAGATGGCCGAGAAGCACCTGACCGACGAAGAGCGCGCCCGGGTCGAGGCCATGGGCGGCTTCGACGCGCTGATGGAGACCCTGAAAAAGCGGCTCGAGGAACAAAAAGGCCGCCATCAGGGGGGCAGCAAATGGGTCGGCACCGCGGGCACCAGCCCGTTCGGCGCCTATGGCTACAACCCCGAAGGGGTGCGGATCGGCCAGAAAGAGGGCCGCCATGGTCGCGCGGTCAAGGTCTGGGACAAGCGTGAATTCCGCAATCTGGATGATTCGGTCGAACTGGGCACGCGCAACATCAAGGTCGCGCTGAAACGGCTGCGCAACTGGGCGCGCGACGGCGCCGACCAGGAACTGGACCTGGACGGCACGATTCGCGCCACCGCCGAGCAGGGCTGGCTGGATGTGAAAACCCGGCCCGAGCGGCGCAACGCGGTCAAGGTGCTGCTGTTCTTCGATATCGGCGGGTCGATGGACCCTTATGTGAAGGTTGTCGAGGAATTGTTCAGCGCGGCGCGGGTCGAATTCAAGCATCTGGAACATTTCTACTTCCACAACTGTCTTTACGAATTCCTGTGGCGTGACAACCGTCGGCGCTGGGACGCGCGCACCCCCACCTGGGAGGTGCTGCGCACCTATGGCGCGGACTACAAATGCATCTTTGTCGGCGACGCCACGATGTCGCCCTACGAGGTCGCCTATGTCGGCGGCGCCAACGAACACTGGAACGAGGAAAGCGGCGCCACCTGGCTGGCGCGCGCGCGCGAACACTGGCCCAACAGCCTGTGGATCAACCCGACGCCGCGGCAACACTGGCAGCACGCGCAGTCGATCCGCATGATCCAGCAGGTGTTCGAGGACCGCATGGTGCCGATGACACTGGACGGCCTGACGCAGGGCATGAAGCTGCTGGGGCGGTGAAACGGATGCCCGTTGCGGGGCGTTGCGGACCTGTTCACAGCCATGCACTGACGGCATGGCGCCATGTCCCTGTCACGCTTGCCCGGCTGGCGGCGGCGCAGTATTGTCTGCCAAACCTGACGGAGGACCCGACATGCGCGACCTGAAGCTGCCCGACCAGCGCCATCCGGAAAAGGCCCACCGTCCGGATCAGGCCGCGCAGCCCAAGAAGCCCGCCTGGATCCGCGTGAAGGCCCCCGGCGGCGAGGCCTATAACCAGACCCGGCGCATCATGCGCGACAACAAGCTGACCACCGTCTGCGAGGAAGCGGGCTGCCCCAATGTCGGCGAATGCTGGTCGCAGGGCCACGCGACGATGATGATCATGGGCGAGATCTGCACGCGCGGCTGCACCTTTTGCAACGTGGCGACCGGGCGGCCGGATGCGCTGGACACGTTCGAACCGGGCCGCGTGGCGCATGCGGTTCAGACCCTGGGCCTCAAGCATGTGGTCATCACTTCGGTCGACCGTGACGATCTGGCCGATGGCGGCGCCGAGCATTTCGCACAGACCATCCGCGCCGTGCGCCACCGCGCGCCCGACACGACCATCGAAATCCTGACGCCGGATTTTCTGCGCTGCGATGACAGCGCGCTGGAAACGGTGGTGGCGGCGCGTCCCGATGTGTTCAACCATAACCTGGAAACCGTGCCGGGGCTGTATCCGAAGGTGCGCCCCGGCGCGCGCTACTTCCATTCCCTGCGTCTGCTTCAACGGGTCAAGGAACTGGACCCGCATATCTTCACCAAGTCCGGCATCATGGTCGGACTGGGCGAGGACCGGCAGTCGGTGTTGCAGGTGATGGATGACATGCGTTCGGCGGATGTGGATTTCCTGACTATCGGCCAGTATCTGCAACCGACGCCCAAGCACCATCATGTCGACCGGTTCGTGACGCCCGAGGACTTTGCCTCTTACGAGAAGGCGGCCTTTGGCAAAGGGTTCCTGATGGTGTCGGCAACGCCGCTGACGCGCTCGTCCTACCACGCGGGCGATGATTTTGCCCGGCTGCGCGCCGCGCGCGAGGAAAAGCTCGCCCGCGGCTGACCGGCCCGCGAAAGGCACGCAACTGGCTCTGAACTGGCCCAGAACTTGCCCTAAAGCGGCCCCGGCCGGTCTCGTCTGGCGCGAACACGGCCGCGGAATCACGTTCAGTAGATGTAGCGGATCTTCTCGCTCCAATACCGTTCCATCCGTTTCAGGGCGGTGTTGATCTGGTCCAGTTCGGCGCTGTCGATCACACCTTTGCCCACCAGCCCTTCGGCATGGCGCGCGAACAGGTCGGCGACGATATTGCGCAGATCATGGCCGCGTGGCGTCAGGCGCACACGGACCGAGCGGCGGTCGATCTCGCACCTCGCATGGTGCATGTAGCCGTTTTCAACCAGTTTCTTCAAATTGTAGGATACGTTCGAGCCCTGATAGTAGCCGCGCGATTTCAGTTCGCCTGCCGTCACCTCGTTGTCGGCGACGTTGAACAACAGCAGGGCCTGAACCGCATTCACGTCCAGCACCGACAGGCGCTCGAACTCATCCTTGATGACGTCCAGAAGCAGCCTGTGCAGGCGTTCGACCAGCGACAGGCTGTCCAGATACCGCGGCAGCAGCCCCGTGGGATCACGGGCTTCGGACTGGGACGATGCCGCCTGACCGGGCGGTTGTGTGACGGGTGTGTGAAAACTCATGCGGCCTCCGGCAAGCGGGTTTGGCCCAGTTTGAACAGCAAAGTGCAAATACAGGGTTAAACCGCGGGTGTTTTCGCGCCCTGGCCGCAACGCGGGTTGCGCGCGGGACTGGCGCGCCGGGGACACCGGATCGCAAAACGGCCCCGGCCCGCGCCGGATCGGCGCGCAACAACATGTGCGGGACGCGGGCGCCGATCAACGACGCCGGGTCAGGATAGGCGTCGCGGCAGGCAAGTCGGGACTGTCGCCGGTGCCCTGGCCGGAACCCAGATCCGACGCCGGATGCCCTGCGGGGTCCGGCCCCGATCTTGCCGGACCGGACCATGCCCACGGGCGCGAAAAGACCCGTGGGGCGCTCTGGGCTTCAGGTCTTGAGGCGGTCCGCGGCGTGGCGCGCGATCCGCTCCAGCAGCGGCCCATAGGCCGACGGGCCGACTGGCTGCGCCGAGGATTGCCCGATCCGCGCCGTGACCCATTGGTAAAGGTCGTGGTCGTTTTCGCCCAGCAAGGCCTCGAACCTTGTCAGGTCCGCCGCGCACAGCGTCTGAAGCTGCGCATCGGCCCAGGGCCCCAGGATCAGGTCCATCTCCTTGATCCCGCGGCGCCAGGAACGCATGCGCAGGCGTTTCAGTGTGGCCTCGTCAGGCATCGTTCTGGCCGGTCTCGGAAGCCATCTGCTGGCG
>CAJQNQ010000118.1 GCA_905479725.1 uncultured Paracoccaceae bacterium
GGTGAACTTTCGTTTGAGGGCGATCAGGTGCAACGCCGCAGCGGCGGCGCCACCGCCCTTGTTCTGGTTTTCCGGGTCGGCGCGCACGGCCGCTTGTTCGTGGTTTTCTACCGTCAGGATGCCGTTGCCAATGCAGACGCCGTCCAGCCCCATCAACTGCAACGCCCGACTGCTATCATTGCAGACCGTGTCGTAATGCGTCGTCTCGCCCCGGATCACGCAGCCCAGCGCCACGAAGCAATCGAAATTCGACAGGCGGAAGGCCTGGCCGATGGCCGCAGGGATCTCCAGCGCGCCGGGCACCTCGATCACCTCATGCGTGGCGCCGACCGATTCCAGCGTGGCGCGCGCGCCGGCGATCATCATGTCGGCGATGTCGCGGTAATAGGGCGCGACCACGATCAGCGCCTTCACCGGCTTCTCAAAGCTCGGCAGCGGCAGGGTATGGTGGCTGGCTCCGGCCATCAGGCGTCTCCACGAATGGGGTGTGTGCCTTCGATGCTCAGATCGTAGGCTTCAAGCCCGACAACCCGGGGCATCGGGCTATCGGTCAGCAAGGTCATGCGGGTGATCCCCAGCGCCGACAGGATCTGCGCGCCAAGCCCGTATTGCCGCAGCGTCTGTGGGTGCACATCGCCGTCAACCGACAGGCGCATCGACGGATCGCGCAGCAGCACCACGGCGCCGCGCCCGGCTTTGGCGATGGTTTCCATGGCGCATTGCAGTTCATCCGCCGGGGCGGGGCCGATGCCCAAAGCGTCCTCCAGCGGGTTCAGCGCGTGCATCCGCACCAGCACCGGTTCATCCGTGGTCAGATCGCCCTTGCACATCACGATGTGCTCGGCGCCCTGGGTTTCGTCGGTGAAGATCTTCAAGATCCAGTCGCCGCCATAGGCCGATGTCACCTGCTTGACCGCGCTTTGCCGCACCAGATTGTCATGCCGGTGGCGATAGGCGATCAGGTCCGAGATGGTGCCGATCCTCAGCCCGTGGCGCTGGGCAAAGGCGATCAGATCGGGCAGGCGGGCCATGGTGTCGTCGTCATTCATGATCTCGCAGATCACGCCCGACGGGTTGAGGCCGGACAGGCGCGCGATGTCCACAGCGGCCTCGGTATGCCCGGCGCGCACCAGCACACCGCCATTGCGCGCGCGCAACGGGAACACATGGCCCGGCGTGGCAATATCCGCCGCGCCCTTGGTCGGATCGATCGCCACCGATACGGTGCGCGCGCGGTCATGCGCGGAAATGCCCGTGGTCACCCCTTCGCGCGCCTCGATGGAAATGGTGAAGGCGGTTTCATGGCGGGATGAATTCTGCGTCGACATCAGCGACAGGCCCAGCGCGTCGATCCGCTCGCCGGGCAAGGCCAGGCAGATCAGCCCGCGCCCGTGCGTGGCCATGAAATTGATCGCCTCGGGCGTGGCCATCTGCGCGGGAATGACCAGATCGCCCTCGTTCTCGCGGTCCTCGTGATCGACCAGAATGAACATGCGACCGTTGCGCGCGTCCTCGATGATGTCCTCGATCCGCGAGATCGCGTCGCTCCAGTCAATTTCGACCGGGCCGGGCTTGTTGTATTCCATGCAGCACTCCTGTCGGCTTGAGGGTCCAGATACCGCAACGCTGCTGCCGGGAAAAGGGGCGTGGTGCAGGTTGTTGCCAGACGCCGCCTGACAGCGGGCGGCGCGGGCTGGACAAAGCGCAGTGCGTGGTGCTCAAGTCATCCGACAGGGGCGGCAGGGGCGGGGACACCATGAAACCGGCAGGGAAGTCAGCGCATGAGTCGCTCTATTTCGACTATCCGCATTTCGAGCCACCGACAGGCCCCGCGCGTGACACGCTGCGCGATCCGGTCACGGTTGCGATCATTGGTGCCGGCCCGGTCGGGCTGACCGCCGCGCTGGCCCTGGCGCAAGAGGGCGTGCGTTCGGTGCTGTTCGACGACAAGGCGAGTTTCAACGACGGAAGCCGGGCGATCTGCTTGTCGCGCGCCAGTTTCCATATCTTTCAGGCGCTAGGCATCGTGGGGGCGTTCGAGGGCAAGGCGCTGGGCTGGACGACGGGGCGCAGCTTCTACCGGGGTCGGCAGATTCTGGAATTCGACATGCCCGACAGCCCGTCCGAGCGGTTCCGCCCGATGTATAATCTGCAACAGCAGTATATCGAGCAATTTCTGCACGATGCCGTCGCCGCGAACCCGTTGATCGAAACACGCTGGCAAAGCGCGCTGACCGGGATCCGTGATACGCCCGATGGCGCGGTCCTGACCATCACCGACCCGGTTGAAAGCTATGATCTGCCCACCCGCTGGGTGCTGGCCTGCGATGGCGCGCGCAGTGCCACACGCGCCCTGCGCGGATTGCGCCTGAAAGGCGAGAATTACGAAGGCCGCTACGTGATCGCCGATATCCAGATGGATCACGAGTATCCGACGATCCGCCGCGCGCTGTTCGACCCCGATTGCCGGCGTGGCGGGACGGTTCTGATTCACAAGCAGCCGGACGATCTGTGGCGCATCGACTACCAGCTGCGCGATGATGAGCGCACCGAGGACGCGATGGCGGAAAGCGCCGTGCGCGCCGGGGTTGCTGCGGTGTTGCGCGACATCGGGCATGAGGGCCCCTGGGAATTGGAATGGTGGAGCGTCTATTCCGCCAACACGCTGGCGCTGGACGACTACCGCGACGGCGCGGTGTTCTTCGTTGGCGACAGCGCCCATATCGTGCCGATCTTCGGCGTCCGGGGCCTGAATAACGGTCTGGCCGACGCGGCGAATATCGGCTGGAAGCTGGGCTGGGTTCTGACCGGTCGCGCCGGGCCGCAGCTGTTGGACAGCTACACGGCTGAGCGGCGGAGCGCGACGCTGGATGTCTTCGCCAACGCGACCAAAAGCGCGCGGTTCATGACCCCGCCGAGCCCGGGCTGGACACTGATGCGCGACGCGGCGTTGTCGCTGGCGCTGGACCATCCCTTTGCCGGCGACCTGGCTAACCCGCGCCAGTTCACCCCTTTCACCTACGCCGGCAGCCCCGCCGTGCTGGCCGATGATCCCGCCTTTGCGTCCGGCCCGTGCCCCGGCGATCTGATGCCCGAGGCGCGGCTGGATGCTGGCTTTCTGACCGACCGTCTGCTACCCGGCTTTAGCGCTCTGTGCCGGGATCCGGCGCTCACCCGGGCGGTGAATGACGCGGCCGAGGTCGGGCTGAGCGCCATGACGCTGCCCGCCGCGCCAGGCGACCACCTGGATGCCGGCCCCGCAACCGCCTATCTTCTGCGCCCCGACGGGCATGTCGCCGCGCGCTGGAAATCCGCCAGTGCCGCGCTTGTGCTGGAGGCCTTTCGCGCGCTGACATTCCGCACCGGAGACCCGTCATGACCCAAGCGGACCTGGAACGACTCTACGAGGCCATGGCCTACCAGATTGACTCCGTCGGCGCGGATCACGCGCCGCTCTACCTGGCCAAACTGGCACTGCTGCTGGCGCATCACCTGGATGATCCCGAAACCGCGCTTCGGTCCATCGCCGACGCCGCCCGGTCCCTGGATGCCGGACCGGCCCGGTAAGCCCGCCCGCCAGTCGAATTCGGCGCGTTACGAGGAAAGCATCCGTTGCAGCAATGGCTGTCAATGTGCCTTGACACCAAAATCTGCAGAGATCCCGGAAGAGGCAGGAACAGCCCGGAAGATCCCGGAAGGATCAACAAAAAAAGGGGTTTCAGCGCGTTGCGGGTGGCCTCACAAACCGCCGAGGCAATTTTGCAGAAACGGGCAGGATTGGCGAGAAACCGTTCAAGGCGTCCGCGTGAAGCCGTCCTTCAAGGGGGCGTAAAAGCCCTATTTCATTGGGGTGAGTAGCGCCTAGATTTGTAGACGCCTTGCTTGGTGATTTTGGAAGCAAGGAGGACGAGATGTCCACAAACAAGTTCACAGACGAGTTCACGGGCGTTCGATTGACTTTGGCCATTCAAGGTCGTCGGCCCAGTTCTGATCGAACCAGGTCAGCACCCTGGCCACCGTGGCAGTCCGGCAATCGCGGCCCGCCAACAGTTAGTGAAAGAAGTCGCCTTTACCCAGGGCGCGCATCGAGATCGCAAAATGCGTCACGCCCTGATGGGCGGCGAGCGTTTGCGCGTCGAAACGACGAGCTCTTCGCCAATGTCTTGCATGACGGGCGTCATATCTGTGACCGCGCGCGCCAGCCGGTTCAGGGCCGCGCCGATCTCGCTGTCATTGATTTCGAGGGTGATCATGCCTATTTTACCCTCAGGTGATGACCCTGGGAAATCGGGTTCCAGGATGCCGCAAACCGCGCAAGCGGAGCGCCAGCACATGAGGGGGTCTCCCGTCCTTCCGTCACCTCAACCCACCCAACAGCAGTTGCAAGAGCCCGCAGGCCAACCGTGACAAGAGGCTTTCAACGGGCACCTGATAAGCCGAGACGACGGCATTGGCGATCTGGCTCAGACGCCCCGATTTCAAGGTATAGTCGAGGCGAACGACGACCTGACCGACGCCTGCATTTGCGTCGATAACAAACAAGACACTTGCGTTCTGATGATCGAACAAGACGGCCCTCGGGTGCCTAGCATCATCGGCAACGACGCCCATTGCTCAGGCGTCAGGGCGTCGCCGGTACGCAAATGCCGGTTTGCCTTGGGGCCGCGTAGAACGCCGGGGCCGGACAACGATTTCACTTGAGCCCGGGGCAAAGCCGCGCCCGGCTAGCGCGGTGGGCAGCTCGTCGCTCAGAGCCCCGGCCAACGCTGGTTGATGCCTCAGACCGGCACGCGTCTCGGTGACCCAGAGCGGCCAGTGCCGGTCGATCACGGCGTCCAGCGACCGCCCGTAGGCAGTGCCCAGGTTGGCGGGCAAGGAGGCGACTTTTTGTGCGGCCAGGGGAGGTTCATCTTGTGCCGCCGCATGAAGGGCGACGACGGCGAAGGTCACGCTTAGAGCGAAGGTCCGAATTGTCATTGGTCAATCTTTCTTTTGAGGGCAGAGGCTTCGAAAACGCGTGTATGTTCAGCTCCGCCCAATCATCGCTTTTAAAACGCCAATATTGTTTGTGTTCAATGACTTGTGCCGAACTTACACACCGCAAGGACAACTTACACGTCCGCGTGTAGGTTCCGATTCCCTTCTTTTCGCTTCCTGCCCTTCAAGACCCCTTTGAAATAAGGCTTTATCGGCCCTTTGAAGGGCGGCTCGTTTGAGCCTGTTTGAACGATTTCAAGCCAATCTTGCCCGTTTCTGCAAGTTTCCCGCTCTGCCTTTCCCGCCCGCCCGCCACGCGCAGAAACCCCTTATTTCATTGACCCATTCGTCAAAGCCCTTCCACTTTCGGCCTCTTCCGGCTTCACTGCAGATATTGGTGTCAACGCACACCCAGCGTGTGTTTTCACTTGTCCACAGGAAATATTCCTTTACAGGGTTTCGCAAATCCCCCACCATATCTAGTAAGAGCGGGCACCAAGTTCCGCCGTCCCTTGCCATTTACCGCTTTCTATTGTGGATGTGGCAAATGTTGAGGCTAGATCAGAGAGAGCCAGGACATGCCCCTGTCCGAGGACCATATCCTGACCGACGAGATCCATCCGATCGATATCGTCGAGACGTTGGCCGCTCATCACGCGTGGGAATTCGACCGTGTCGGCGACGATCAGATCGCCATGGCGGTCGAGGGCCAGTGGCGCGGCTATTCGCTGACGCTGGCCTGGTCAAGCGTCGATGAAACGCTGCGGCTGATCTGCACCTTCGAGATGGAACCACCCAGCGAACGGATGGCCGAGCTTTACGAGGTGCTCAACCTGACCAATGACCTGGTCTGGGCGGGCGGCTTCACCTATTGGCAGCAGCAGGGCCTGATGGTCTGGCGCTACGGGCTGTTGTTGTCGGGCGGGCAGATGGCCGCGTCCGAGCAGATCGACCAGATGATCCACGCGGCCGTTGCCGCCTGTGAGCGATTCTACCCGGCGTTTCAACTGGTCGCCTGGGCGGATAACGCCCCGGAAGATGCGATGAAACTGGCCATTGCGCAGGCCTACGGGCGCGCCTAATCTGCCCCCGGCAACGATGGGGGCATCATGGATTTGAGCGATCTGAACACCCGCGGACTGGTTCTGCTGGGCTGTGGCAAGATGGGATCGGCGCTGCTTGCGGGCTGGCTGGCCAACGGTCTTTCAGTCGGCGCGGTGACGGTGCTGGACCCAGATCCCTCTGCGTGGCTTTCGTCAACGGGTGTGCGGTTGAACACCGATCTGCCACCCGCGCCCGCCATGGTCATCCTGGCGGTGAAGCCGCAGATGATGGGGCAGGCGCTGCCCGGATTGCAGGCTTTGGGCGCGGGATCCACGGTGTTCGTCTCCATCGCGGCGGGCATTTCGCTGGCGTCGATCGAACGGATCCTGGGCGCCGGAACGCCCCTTGTGCGCGCCATGCCCAACACGCCCGCGGCGATCGGACAGGGGATCACCGCGCTGATCGGCAACGCGCGCGTGTCCGCCCCGGCGCTGGAACTGGCGCGCAGCCTGATGGCGGCGGTGGGCGACACGGTGATGCTGGACGACGAAGGCCAGATGGATGCGGTCACCGGCGTGTCCGGCTCGGGCCCGGCCTATGTGTTTCATCTGATAGAAACCCTGGCCGCCGCGGGCGAAGCGCAGGGCCTGCCGCCGGCCATGGCGCTGCGTCTGGCGCGCGCGACCGTGGCGGGCGCCGGGGCGCTGGCGATGGCGGCCGACGAAAGCCCCGCGCAACTGCGCGTCAATGTCACCTCGCCGCAGGGCACCACCGCCGCGGCGCTTGAAGTGCTGATGGATCAACGCACCGGGTTTCCAGACCTGATCCCCCGCGCGGTTGCCGCCGCCGCCAAACGCTCAAGGGAGCTGGGCCAATGAGCATCACGTTTGACGATTTCCTGAAGGTCGATATCCGCGTCGGCACTATCACCGCGGTCGATGATTTTCCGCAAGCCCGCAAGCCGGCCTGGAAACTGACGGTGGATTTCGGGCCCGAGATCGGCACAAGGCGTTCGTCCGCGCAGATCGTGGCGCATTACGCCAAGGACGATCTCTTGGGGCGGCAGGTGCTGGGCGTGGTGAATTTTCCGCCCCGCCAGATCGGCCCGTTCATGTCCGAAGTGCTGGTTCTGGGCCTGCATGACGCGGGCGATGACGTTGTGCTGATCGGCCCGGAACGCGCCGTTCCCGATGGCGCGCGGATGTGCTGATGAAGCTGTTCGTCTCTCGCCCCTTGCCTGACCCGGTTTTGCAGGCCGCCCGCGCCGAGTTCGATGTGACCCTGCGCGCGTCGAACGCGCCGCTTTCGCGCGCTGAAATGATCGAAGCCCTGATGGGCTACGACATTGTGCTGCCCACCCTTGGCGACCTGTTCAAGGCCGATGTGTTCAACGCCTGCCCGACCCCGCGCGCGCGCCTGCTGGCGAATTTCGGGGTCGGGTATAACCATATCGATGTGGACGCGGCCAGGGCGGCCGGGATTCAGGTGTCGAACACGCCCGGCGCGGTGACCGATGCCACCGCCGACATCGCGCTGACACTGATGCTGATGAGCGCGCGCCGCGCCGGCGAGGGCGAGCGGATGCTGCGTGCCGGGCGCTGGCGGGGCTGGCACCCGACGCAGCTCCTGGGCCTGCACCTGTCTGGCAAGCGGCTGGGGATCATCGGCATGGGGCGCATCGGGCAGGCGATTGCAAGGCGCGCGCAGTTCGGCTTTGGCATGGCCGTGCATTATTTTACCCGCACGCCCCGAAGCCTGCCGGATCTGCCCGGCGCCACCGCTGAATCCGACCTGCACACCATGCTGGGGGCGGTCGATATGGTGGTGATCGCCGTGCCCGCCTCGCCGCAGACGCATCATCTGATCGGCGCGCCGGAACTTGCCGCGATGCAGCCCCATGCGCATCTCGTCAACATCGCGCGCGGCGATATCGTCGATGAGGCCGCACTGGTCGCGGCGCTGGACGCGGGCCGCATTGCCGGTGCCGGCCTGGATGTCTATGAGTTCGAACCCAAGGTGCCGCAGGCGCTGATTGCGCGCGAAAACGTGGTGTTGCTGCCGCATCTGGGCACGGCTGCTTTGGAAGTGCGCACGCAGATGGGGCTGATGGCAGTTGAAAATGCGATCGCCTTCAAGCGCGGAGAGGACCTGCCCAATGGCGTCTGAGGGCCCCGGCGTTCTGCGCAAGCTGGGGGTGGCGTTGCTGAACGCCACGCTGATGCTGGCGGCACTCGTGCTGTTGCTGGCGGTGCTGCTGGTCTGGCAGGTGCGCGGGCTGGCGCAGGACATGCGCGGCGGGTTGCGCGCGGAACTGGCCACCGTGCAACCGCGTATCGAAGGCGCGCGCGAAACCGCGCGCCAGGCGCTGGAGGCCGTGGACGATGCGCAGTCTCGCCCCGCTGCCGATGCGGCCGAGTTGACAGCGGTGCGCGACAGCCTGCGCGCGCTGATCGAGGCGTTGGGACGGCTGGAGGCCGCTCCCGGTTCCATCAGCGAAGTCGGCCAGGAACCCGGCGACGAAACTGAATCGCTGATCCGGCAACTTGTGCTGGCTATCTTTGCCACGGCGGCGCGCGGCCTGTTGGAACCCCCGCAGCCCTGAATGCATTCCCGCCGGGCCCGCCGGGCCCGCCGTGATCGCCCGGATTTGCCCGCCATGCGACGTTATTCGCACTGGAATTCCGGCCCGTTTGTCTTACTCTGGACGTCTCGATCAGGAGGACACCATGAGCCAGACCGACAGCGACGCCCAACAAGATCAGGATTTTGACCCAACGCCCGACAATCCGGGTTTGCCGCGTCTGGTGCGGGTCTATCTGCGCCAGGTGGTGATCGGCTTTGCGTTGTCTGCGGTGTTTGTCGGGCTTCTGCTGGGCCTGAACGTGGCCAATCTGCGCAGTCTCATGCTGGCCACTCAGGGCGGCGCCATCGCCGGATTCCTGCTGTTCTTCTTCAACGGGCTGATCTTTGCCGGGGTGCAGTTTGGCATCACCATCATGCGCATGGCCGTGTCCGAGGACAAAGCCCCGCGCGGCGGACGCCGGGCGCCTGTTGCTGTCGCCCAACCGGCGCGGGTGCGCGTCGCCACCGGACGGTAAGGGGCGGGGCGCGGCAAGGCGTCGGAAAGTGGCGGGCCCGCAGCAACCGTATCGGGCGTGAATTCCCCGAGAGCCTGACTAGTCAGGTGGGCGCCAGATACCAAGGCCAGGACCTTGGCAGAGCCAGCCCCCTCGGAAATGCTTATCGGCCACTGGAAAAGTGCCGTCCTCGGGAAGAGCAGAACCCGCCAACCGACAAGCTAGGCCTGTGACGCATCCAGATCAAGAGCGAACGCATCGCATCTCTGGACAAAATGCGAACATTTGTTGCATCATGCGCCCATGACGGAAGATATTTTGCAACCTGGTCAAAGACTTGCGCGCGGTGTCTGTCGCTTGCTGCACAGCCACGATTTCGCGACCCTGGTCGAGGTTGCGCCGACGCCGGGATTGCGGGTGGATGTGATGGCGCTGGGCCCCAGGGGGGAATTATGGGTGATCGAGTGCAAGTCCAGCCGCGCCGATTTCACATCGGACGGCAAATGGCAGGGATATCTGGACTGGTGTGACCGTTTTTTCTGGGCCGTCCCGGGCGGTTTTCCGCTTGACCTGTTGCCGGACGGGTGCGGGCAGATCATCGCCGACGATTTCTTTGGCGAAATCCTGCGCATGGCGCCGGCCGATCCGCTGCCAGCGGCACGGCGCAAGGCGCTGACGCTGAAATTCGCGCGCATGGCGGCGCTGCGCCATCACGCGCTGCGCGACCCGCGCCCCTGACCGAAAAAAAGCCCCGCCTTGGATGGGCGGGGCCTGGGGATGTGTTCGCTCTGGGCCTGGCGGTCTTACTCGCTGTCAGGCGAAACGCTTTCCAGATAGGCCCACATGTCCTCGGCGCCCGAGCGCATACGGAAGCTCATGGGCGAACGGACGCCGGTGTCGTCCAGCTTCTCGCGCAGGAAGGCAGTCGGATTGGCCATGTATTCGACGAACAGCTCTTCGGTCCAGACCGCGCCGGTTGCGGCGTATTGCTCCAGCGCGGAACTGTAGTTGAAACCCTCGGCCGATGCCACGGCGCGCCCGGGCAGGCCGAACAGGTTGGGGCCGGAGCGCCCGCCACGCTGGATCACCGTGCCCGCGGGATCGGTGATGCCGTGACAGGCGCGGCAGCTGCGCCACGCGGTCTCTCCGGCGGCAGCGTCTGCGTGCGCGCTGGCGAAGGCGGGGGCGGCCATGAGACCGAAGGTCAGAGCGGCAAGCGAGGAAAGGGCGACGGATTTCATCATGTTGGCAATCTTTCTGACAGGTCGGAGCGGGACGCTCGGTGAAGGTGTGACTCGCCTTTTATAGGCGAGTGTTCGCGGCAAGGTCCAGTGTTCTGCGCAGGTTGACCCTGACGCCGATTGTCACACGCCGCCCTGACCGCTTCGAGCCCGGTGTCAGGGCTTGAGCCGGTAGCCGCGCTTGAACCAGATCCAGGCCAGCAAGGTCAGTCCGGCGGTGGCGCCCAGAACGACGCCAAGCCCCAGAACGGGGTTGCTGTCGGACTGCCCGATAAACCCGTATCGCGCGCCGTCGATCAGATAGAAGATCGGATTGGCGTGGCTGAAGGCCTGCATCAAAGGGGGCAGCGTTTCGATGGAATAAAAGGTGCCGGACAGAAAGGACAGCGGCGTGACCACGAAATTGGTCACGGCCGCCATGTGATCGAACTTGTTCGCCAGGATGCCGGCGACGATCCCCAGTGCCCCCAGAAGGCTGGCCCCCGAGACGGTGATGAGCAGCAACCAAAGCGGGTTGGTCGGCCACAGCCCCAGGCCAAGCCCGCACCCCAAAACGATGGCCAGCGCCACCATCAGCCCGCGCGCGACAGAGCCCGCAAGATACCCGGCCACCAGTTCCAGCGGCGACAGCGGGGGCATCAGCGTATCGACGATATTGCCCATCGCCTTGGCGCTGACGATCGACGAGGCGGTATTGGCGAAGGCGTTCTGGATGACGGACATCATCAGGATCCCGGGCACCAGAAACGCCACGAACGGCACCCCCATGACCGGCCCGCGCGACGGACCGATAGCCAACGAGAAGACCCCGATGAACAGGCCGGCCGTGACCAGCGGCGCAGCGACGGTCTGTTGCCAGACGGCCATGAAGCGCCGAATCTCGCGCTCGGCCAGGGTCTGCATGCCCAGCCAGTTGAACCGGCCAAAGCGGCGCGCGCCCATGGCCTGCGGCAGATAGTTGGCAACGGACGGATCGGGTGCGTTCATGATGTCTCTCCGGGTAAGCGGTGCGGGCCGAATGGGGCGTTGCCTTTGCCGCGGGTCGCTTGTATCTCAGCCTGTCCCCGATAGAATAGGGGAAAAGTCAGATCGGGGCGGGCGAGCGCCCCCAAGTGCGGAGCGCTGTGCATGTCCTGGACCGATGAACGGGTCGAACTGCTCAAGACAATGTGGGCCGAAGGCAAATCGGCATCGCAGATTGCCAAGGAACTGGGATCGGTAACGCGGAACGCCGTGATCGGCAAGGTCCATCGCCTGGGGTTGTCCAGCCGCACCACCGATGCCGGATCGAAGGCGGCAGAGGCCAGGAAGGCGGCAAGCGCCGCCAGCCAGCCCGCGCCGGACCCCAAAAACAAAGCTGATGATGCTGCGGCCGTGGGCCCGGACCCCGTGCCACCGGCAGCGCAGGCCCCTGCCCAGGCCGATGCCGCGCCCGCCGCGCCGGCGCAAGATGAAGCACCCGAAGCCGCAGCGGAGGTCCAGACAGATCCTGCGCCGGAGCCCGCGCGCGCCGCGCCGCAGGCGACGACCGTGACGATCATCCCCGGGCGCCGTCCGATCGTGCCCGCAGGCCAGCCGCTGCCGCCGCAGCCTTCGGCCAACGAGATCTCGCCCGAGGCGCTGGCGAATGTCCGCGAGGTGGAAAAAGGGGCCCGCAAGCTGCACCTGATGGATTTGACCGAACGCACCTGCAAATGGCCGATCGGCGACCCCGCGACCGAGGAATTCTGGTTCTGCGGCTTGCCCTCGGTGGCTGGAAAACCCTATTGCGAGGCGCATGTGTCGGTGGCCTTCCAGCCCATGCAATCGCGCCGCGACCGCCGCCGCTGAGCCGTGCGGCTGATCGGCCCCGAACCGTCAAGCCCCGAACCGTCAGCCCCGAACCGTCAAACGGAGCCGCTGGCGCGGCACACCTTTGAAGCCTCGCCCCCGGTCCTGACGGCCCGGGGGCAAGGCCGTTCAGGGGGCGCCCGCCCCCTTGGCCCTGCGGGCCTTCACCCCCGGGATATTTGGCGGCACAAAGATGGATCAGGGGTCAAGCGCCCTGCGGATACGCCGGATCAGGGCGTTGCGGGCCTTTTCATCGGCGGCGCCAATCAGTGCGTCGTTGAGATCTAGGAACAGTTTCGAGACATCATTGTGCCAGTCCAGGCTCCCGACCTGTTCGGGCCTGATCCGGGGCGTTGGCGCCATGGCGACCGGGCGTGGCCCGGCGGGGGTGAGGTCGATGCTGTCATCCAGCGACGGACGGTGCACCTTCAGGTCGGGCGCTTGTGCGGCCAGCCGCCTGGCGAGCGCGTCGATGGCCGGGTCTTCTCCATGGGTCAGGAAGACGCCGGAGCGGACCGGCGCGCGTGCGGCGATCCAGGCGGCGAGTTCGGGCCCGTCGGCATGGCCGGAATAGAGGTCGATCGCCCGGATCCGCGCCCGCACGTCAAAAGCCTCGCCCTGAATACGCACGCAGGGTGCGCCGTCGCGCAGGATACGGCCCAGCGTGCCCTGCGCCTGATAGCCGACAAACAGCAGCGTTGCGGCGTCGGACCACAGCCAGCGTTTGAGCCGGTGGCGAATGCGCCCGGCCTCGCACATGCCTGACGCGGCGATCACGATGTGAAATCCGGTCACCTGGTCCAGCGCCTTGCTGTCCTCGACCTCGTGGGTGAAGAACAGATTGGACGAGCGCAGGCCCGCATCGAACCCTCGGCCGTTTTCCAGGCTGCGGCGGTGGCGATGAAAGACCTCGGTCGCGCGGGAGGCCAGCGGGCTGTCGACATAGATCGGGATCGGCGGCAGGTCGCCGTCATGCATCAGTTGTGTCAGGTCGGCGATCAGTTCCTGCGCGCGTTCAACGGCGAAGGACGGGATCAGCAACGCGCCGTCGGGACGCTGTGCCGCGCGCACCTCGATGCGCAACAGGGCGCGGCGCGCGGCCTCGGAGGCGGACGGGCGGTCGGTGTCGCCATAGGTGCTTTCGCAAATCACGTAATCGACGCCCGACGGGCCCTGCGGATCCGGTTGCAGAAGCTTGGCGGCGGGCCCGAGGTCGCCCGAAAACAGCACGCGCATCGGCTTGCGGTGGCCGGGAACCAGGATTTCGAGTTCCACCGAAGCGGAGCCCAGCATATGCCCGGCGTTCCAGAACCGCGCCCTGACCCCGGGCAGGACGGTCAGCCAGTCGCCGTAGGAATGGCCGCGTGTCAGCGCCAGGGTTGCCGCGACATCGGTGTCATCGTAGATCGGTGTGAGATCATCGCTTTGCCAGCGCGCCCGGCGGCGGTTCAACTGCCGCGTTTCCAGGGCCTGGATATGGGCGCTGTCCGGCAACATCACGGCCAGCAGATCGGCCGTGGGGTGCGTGCTGTGAATGGGGCCGGCGAACCCGTCGCGCACCAGTTTGGGCAGCAGGCCCGAATGGTCGATATGGGCGTGGGTCAGCAAAACCGCGTCGATCCGGTCCGGCGCGAACGGGAAGGGGCGGTAGTTGAGCTCCTTCTCCGATTTCGAGCCCTGAAACATGCCGCAATCGATCAGCATGGTGCCGCCGGCGGTTTCCAGCCGGTAGCACGAGCCGGTGACGCCGCGCGCCGCGCCGTGAAAGCCGAGGCGTGGAAAACCGGTGTCGGTCATCGCCGGGCCCTGGGTCAATCAGTCGCTGCCACGGAACGGCTCGACATATTGCAGGGCCATGTCCCAGGGAAAGAAGATCCAGGTGTCCTGGCTGACGCCGGTGACAAAAGTGTCGGCCTGAGCCTCGCCCTCGGGTTTGGCGTAGACGCAGGCGAAATGCGCCTTGGGATACAATTGACGCACCAGTTCCAGCGTCTTGCCGGTATCGACCAGGTCATCGACGATCAGGATCCCGGTGCCGTCGCCCATCATCTCGGCATCGGGCGACTTGAGGACCTGGGCCTCGCGCCGCTAGTCGGCCTCGCCGCCGCCGGACAGGTAGGATTTCACGCTGATCGTATCGACGGTGCGGATGTCGAGTTCGCGCGAGACGATCATCGCCGGGGCCATGCCGCCGCGGGTGATGGCGACGACGGCGCGCCAGCCGCCATCATCGGGGCCGTGCCCCTGAAGGCGCCAGGCCAGCGCGCGCGCGTCGCGGTGCAATTGGTCCCAGCTGACATGAAAGCCGCGTTCATGGGGCAGGCGGTCGGTCATGCGGGTTACTCCTTGGCGCCGGGTTGATGGGTTTGCGTCGCGATATCGGGCGCGTCCACGGCCTTCATGCCGACGACGTGATAGCCGGCATCGACATGCAGGTTTTCACCGGTGGTGCCGCTGCCCAGATCCGACAGCAGATACAGCGCGGCCTTGCCAACCTCTTCCTGTGTCACGTTGCGGCGCAGGGGCGAGTTCAGCTCGTTCCACTTCATGATGTAGCGAAAATCGCCGATCCCGCTGGCGGCCAGGGTCTTGATCGGCCCGGCCGAGATGGCGTTGACGCGGATGCCGTCCTTGCCCAGGTCCTCGGCTATGTATTTCACCGATGCCTCCAGCGCCGCCTTGGCGATCCCCATCACGTTGTAATGCGGCATCACCTGTTCTGCGCCGTAATAGGTCATGGTCAGCAGGCTGCCGCCGTTCGGCATCATCGCGGCGGCGCGCTTGCACACGGCGGTGAAGGAATAGACCGAGATGTCCATCGTCATCATGAAATTGGCGTGCGAGGTGTCGACGTAGCGGCCGCGCAGTTCCGACTTGTCGGAAAAGCCGATGGCGTGGACCACGAAGTCCAGCGATCCCCAGTCGGCTTTCAGGGCGTCGAACAGCGTGTCGACCGAAGCCATGTCGGACACGTCGCATTCATACAGGCGCGGTGTACCCAGGCGTTCGGCCAGCGGCAGAACGCGCTTTTTCAGCGCCTCTCCCTGATAGCTGAAGGCCAGTTCGGCGCCCTGGTTTCCCAGCGCCTGCGCAATGCCCCATGCGATGGATTTGTCATTCGCAAGGCCCATGATCAGGCCCCGCTTTCCCTCCATAAGTCCTGCCGACATCGTGGCCTCCGGAATTTGTGATTACGCGGTTCAGCATTAGGCCAAAGGGCGGGGGTCATCAAGGGCGCGCGCCCTTGCGCGATGTCGGCAAATGGAGTGAGTGTGGCGTAGACAAAGTCAGGGGGCCCGCATGACCGCGCAAGACGACAATCCGCACCGCACCGGCATCTTCGCCGGGGACGATCCCTTTGTCCTGGCACGCAGTTGGCT
>CAJQNQ010000119.1 GCA_905479725.1 uncultured Paracoccaceae bacterium
CCGAAGCCTTCGGGCAGGAAGATGAAAGCGGCATGTGGGGCGCCAAAGGCATCGAGGTTGCGCAGGAAGGCGCGGCTGCGGCCGGCGTGATCGTCACGCGCGACGCCGATCGCGCCGTAGAGCGCCTTGGCCGAGCCGATCTGCCGCGCGCGGTGTTCGTCACGATAGGGCGTGTCCATGGGGATATCCGGGCGGGGACTGCCGCGGGTTGCTGCCTGGGTCATCGCCGCGCCGAGCCCGCGCAGGGACGCGCCCGAGATCAGATGGACCTGCCAGGGTTGCACGTTGCAGTTCGACGGGGCCCACAGAGCGGTTTCGAATATCTGGCGAATGACGGTTTCGGGCACGGGGTGCGGCAGATACCCGCGCACCGACTGTCGCGCGCGCACGAGGGTGTCGAATTCGGTTGGGGTCATGCTGGTCCTCCGCTATCCATGGGTTAGCGGCGCTTGCCTGGCAGGGCAAGCCCGGCGAAGCAGGGGGGTGGCATGGGGTTCACGCGGCGGCAGGTCATCGGGGCGGGTCTTGGTGCGGGTCTTGGTGCGGGGGCGCTGGCGCGGTTCGGAGCAAGCGCGCAGACCGGTGCCGGGTTGCCACTGGATCGGCGCATCGTCTTGTCCGGCCATTCGCTGAGCGACCCGGTGCGCGACCCGCTGGAGGATCTGATCCGCGCGGCGGGCGGGCCGCGGGCCATGGTGGAGTTGTCCACCATTCCGGGCAGCCCGATGGAGTGGCGCTGGAACAACCCGCCGGCGCTGGATCTGCGCGCGCGCATGGCCGAGTTCGACGTGCTGGTTTTGACCGAGCGCGTGGCGCTGTCCAACACCGTGCCCTATCACGCCTCGAACGACTATGCGCTGCGCTTTGCGCGCCTGGCCTGGGGCGCTGGTGCCGATCTGGTGATCTATGGCACCTGGGTGAGCCTGAATACCGGGCCGGAGTTTGCCGGGCAGGGGTCTGACCCGGATGCCGGGCTTGCCTGGCGCGAACGGCTGGACCGCGAGGGGGCGGGCTGGGAGGCGATCCGCGCCCATGTCGATGCCCGGCGTCCGCAATCGGCGGCGCCGGTGCGGCTGATCCCGTGCTATGCGTTCCTGGCGGCGATCCATGATGCGATCGGCGCGGGACGGGCGCCCATTGATGACATCCGCGCGCTGTTCGCCGATGATATCCACCCCTCGGCGTTAGGTGCCTGGCTGGTGGCGCTGGCGCATTTCGCCGTGCTTTACGGTCGCGATCCGTCAGGCTTGACCCGGCCCCGGGGCATCAGCCCGGCCGTGGCGGCCTGGTTCGAGGCGCAGGTCTGGCGGGTGATCACGCAAATCCCGGCAACGGGCGTTCAGGCCTGACGCAGCTTCCGGAGCAAGGCAGTGACCCGGCGCAGCAGCGGCAGGCGGTCATACCAACGCGGCGGCGCGATATCGCTGCGTGACGCGCGTTGCTGGGCGATCTGCGGATCGATCGCCAGGGCAATCAGTGCGGGGCGCTGCTTGCGGATCCAGTTGAGCGCGCCGTCGACATGCATCGGGCCGCCCAGCGGGCTGCCCTCGGGGCGCGCGAGCATGGCGCGCAGTTCGGGCGCGACGCTTTGCGCAAAGGACCGGGTCAGCCCGAGGAAATGCAACTGGATCAGCCCCAGATCCGGGGGCAGGGCAATCAGCCCGTCGGCGTCGGCGGCGGGGGTGCGCTCTGGCATGTCGCCGGGATGGCCATAGACCAGGTGCCAGTCGCGTGCATTCAGGGCGCGGACAAGCGCGGGCAGGCGCGGGGCGAATCCGGCGGCAAAGGCCATGTCGTCCTCGAGCACCAGCGCCGTTTCCCAGCCCTGATCCACCATGCGTTCCATCACGCGCAGATGGCTTAGAAAGGCGCCATGCGCGCCAATCGACGGGAAACCGGCGGCGTGGTCCGGGCGCGTGGCGGCGAACAGCTCGACGCGTGGATGATCGAGCGAAAGGCCCGCGCGGCGCAGTTCGCTGTCGATCTCGCGCCGGCGGTCGGCCCGCTCACGCAGGTTGATGACGACGATCCGCGTGAACGCCTGTAGAAGGTCGGGATCGGGGGATTTGGCGGGCATGGGATCATTCGTTGCGGCAATAAACCCTTGTGCCGCGCGCGCTGCCGGGTTTCAACCGTTGCAGGCCCGTGATTGGGCCCGTGATTGGGCTCTTGAAAGGGTTTTTCGCACGCAGGCGCCCGTTTCAGACCACCGCAGAGGAACCATGACCGAAAAAAAACAGACCTATGGCCGCGCGCAGATCATTGTGCATTGGCTGACCTTGCTGCTGCTGCCCGCCAGCTATCTGAGCGGCGAGGCGATGGACACCGCCTGGCGGGTGATCCTGCGCGGGCACGGCGCGTTTTTCACCCCCGGCATCGGGGTGCGCGTGCATGTGTTCGCCGGCCTGACGGTCCTGGCGCTGACTCTGCTGCGCCTGTGGCTGCGACTGCGCCACGGCGCCCCGCCGCCGGTTGACGGGCAGCACCCGCTGGTCACGATTGCGTCGGCCAGCGGTCAGGGCCTGATGTATCTGCTGCTGCTGGCGCTTCCGATCACCGGCCTGGCAACCTGGTATGGCGGCGTGGTGGCTTTGGCGCCGGTTCATGTCGTGCTGTTTTTCGTCACGCTCGCCCTGATCGTGGCGCATATCCTGGGCGCGGTGTTTCGTCATCTGGTGATCGGTGACGGGTCACTGGCGCGGATGGGTTGGTGGCGTTAGGCGCCGAGCATCCGACAAGGCGGGAGCGGCGCCAGGCTGGCAGGCAACCGAACCCCGGGCGAAGACCAGCCTGAAACCGGCAAGCCGAGTGCCTCGGGTGCGGCGCTGGCGAGTCCCTGCCTTTATCCCGGAAGGGTGCCACGCTGCACATAGGTCAGGATTTGCACGACCTGGTGCGGGGCCTGGGCCACGGCCAGCGCGGCGGCGTCCACCTCTTTCAGGGCGTGCTGATGCTCGGGTCCATGCAGCACGATCAGAGACTTGCCCAGCGCGGCCGCCATGCCGGCATCGAAAGCCGCGTTCCATTGCTTGTATTTCTCGCCGAAGCGAACAACGACGATATCGGCGGTTTCGATCGCCTGCCTGGTGCGAATGGCGTTCAGCATGGCGCCTTTGTGGTCATGCCAGAACTTGTCCGGTTCGGCCCCCAGAATGGCGACGCCGCAATCATCCGAGGCGTCGTGATCGGTGACGGGGCTGGAGAACCGCACGTCCAGCCCGGCCTCCTTGCAGCCTTGCGTGATCTGATCGCGCCAATCGGTGTGAATCTCGCCGGACAGGTATACGGACAGGGTCATGGGGGCCTCCAGCCTTGGAACATGGGGGTCGTGATCGCCCGCCGGCAGGAAAAACGCAAGCCGCGCGATCACGCCTTGGTCAAGCGCCTTGCCTTGCCCCCGGCTTTTCCGCCACAAGGGGTCACCCAGAACCGGAGCCCCCGTTTGACCCAGCCTGACCCAGACCAGCCGTCCACCGAGCCCCCGAACGCTGGCACCCCGGCTCCGGCCGAAGCACAGACCAGCGCACAGGGAGAGCGCCAGCCTTCGGCTGCCCTCAAGCAGGCGTTGGAACTGGGGCCGTTGCTGTTGTTCCTGGCGGCTTATCTGTGGCTGCGCGACAGCACCGTCATGGTTGCCGGCACTGAATATGGCGGGTTTGTCGTGGCGATCGTGCTGTTCGTGCCGTTGCAGATCCTGTCGGCGGTGGTCCTGCGGATCCTGACCGGTCGCCTGTCGCGGATGCAACTGGCCACGCTGATCCTGGTGATCGTGCTGGGGCTGGGGACGGTGCTGTTCAATGACGAGCGGGTATTCAAGATGAAGAGCACCTTCGTCTTTGGCCTGTTCGGGGTCTTGCTGTTCATCGGCCTGTGGCGCGGCAAGTCATGGCTGGCCTTCGTTCTGGATCAGGCGCTGCCGATCAGTCATGAAGGCTGGATGATCCTGACCCGCCGCATGGCGTGGTTCTTCATTGCCTTTGCCGGGATGAACGAAGTGATCTGGCGCAACTTTTCCACCGATGTCTTCGTGGCCTGGGATACGTTCGGCCAGATGGGCGTGATGTTCGCGTTCCTGATGAGCAATTACCGGCTGATCGACCGGTATTGGACTGGGCCGCGCTGAGCGCCGGCCTTCCCGCCGTTTGTTGCCCGCGCTGCGCGCGGGCGGGGGGCGCCGCTTGGGGCCATCGAGGCCCCGCGCGCCGCCGGGAGGTTTCACCTCCCACGGCGCGGGCGCGCCTCCCACCAGGATATTTTCAGCACAAAGATGGGGGTGTGGCCGGGCCGGCTTGCCGCACAAGGGCGGGTGCGATGCGGCTCCAGCGGGGGTGTGCAGGGGCATCGAGCGCGCGGCGCAGGCGCGCCATTTCGGTGCGCTGGCGGTCATGGATCAGTGCGCGGTAGACGCGAAAGACCCCGGGCCGCAGGTAGACCGACCAATGGCAGATGCGCGCCCTCGGCGGCGCCAGCGGCAGCCCGAGACCACGCAGGGCCTGGGCCGTTCCGGGGTGGTCGAGCTGGATATCCAGCCAGTTGTCACCGCCCGCTGTCGCCTGCCCTTTGCCCAGCCCGTGACCAAGCCCGTGACCCAGCCCGTGACCCAGCCCGTTACCAAGCCCGTGACCCAGGGCGCGCTGCCCGCCCAGCGGCGCGAGCGCACGTTCAAACAGAAAATCGTAGAGGTCGTTCTCGCGGGTGGTGATGTTGAAAAATTCGCAGGTTTGCCCGGCGTAACTGGCCTGCGCGGCGGCTGCGCGGTGCAGAAAGTCCGCTCCGGCCAACAGAAGAATGCGCCCCAGGCTGCCCGCCGCCAGCATCGGCACCGCGCCCAGGATGACCCGCGCGCCCAGCGAATGACCGATCAGGTCGATCCGGCGGCCCGGATCGGCGCGGCGGATGGCCTGGATCAGCCGGGCCAGTTTCAGCGCGGTGTCATCGGCCGAGCGGGTCGCGGTCCAGATCGATCCCGAGGCATCCCAGCCCAGCGCGATGCACAGGCCCAGCGGCTGGCGCGGGCCGGGCAGGGCAAAACCCAGGCGGCGGGGCCATGAGACAAACCGGCTGCGGCCGTGGCCCGCGCGCGGAGCGAAGATCAGGGCGTGCGGATCGTGGGCCGGATCGGCGGGGGAATAGCCCTTGCCGTGGATCATGACAAGGACGGGCGCGTGGGCGGGAAGATCCTGAAGGGCGCGGGCGATAACCGGTTCGGGTGCGCTGTCCTGTGCCCCGGGACCAGTCATACCACGGGCCCCAGTCATACCACAGGCCAGTGTCAGCCCGGATGGCGTGGCGGTGATGGGGATCAGGGTCATCAATCTGGCCTTCGGTTTGGTGCCGGGCGTGGCACGTCGGGTCTGCATCCTTTCTTGTTCGCGGTTTCGGGTTACGGCCGCATGACCGGAACGCCCGACGCCGGAACGTATGTAAATTTGTGGCCACCAAAGGCGCTTGCGTTCATGATGAACGCGCTTGGTGTCGAAATTGTGAAAACCGCGTGTCCGGGGCAGGACACGCGGGCGGGGAAGCGGGCCTCTATCGGTGAGGGGTCAGAGCACCAGCTGATAGGTTGTCAGCATGTCCTGCGCGCTTTCGGTGCCGGCCGGTCGCATCACGCCGCGCGCGAACAGCTCGGCCTCGGTGAGCATGGCATAATCCACCAGCGCGCGGGCAACCGTCAGGTCGTCCTGGCCGATATAGCTGCGGAACGTGGCGTGAATGCGCGCGAATGCCAGCGACAGCGCGGCATTGTCCATGGTGCGCAATGCGGCCTGGACTTCGGACCGGGCGCGCGCGGTCATGCGAAGCTCGGTCAGCGGCAAGGTCAGCGATACTTCTGTTTGCAGCGCGGTCTGGGCGCGCGCCGATTCGACATATCGGCCCAGCCCGAAGACGCTGGCGCCGAAGACGGACGCGGACAGGGCAATGGCATTGAACGTGGTGCCGCCGAACTCGTTACCGGTAAACTTTGTGATCGAGTCTTTCATGGAGGTGTCATCCCGCAGCAATTCGATGCCCCATGTTCTGGCGTTGAATCGGGGCAACACAGGGGCGGGCCAAAGACCATTGCAGGGCGATGTCACGACCCTCGGGTGACAGCTGGGGGCCGTGTGGGCGCTGATCGCAACCCGGATGCGGCCCTTGCGGGATTGACCTTTCGGCGGGGATTGGCGTAACAGATCGCCCTGTGGGGGTTTGTGCCGGCTTGTGGCCCACGTTAAAGAAACCGCTAAAGAGGCTTGGCCTTGCCGATTGGCGGGGCCGCCCCAGCCGGTCAACAGGTCAGTGCGGTATGCGCCGCAGAAGGGGCAAAGGTCATGGATCCGAAATCAGATTGGAAGTCGCGCACGGTTGCCGTGCATGGGGGCGCGCGGCGCAGCCAGTATGGCGAAATGGCCGAGGCGATGTATCTGACGCAGGGGTTTGCCTATCCCAGCGCCGAAGCGGCCGAGGAACGGTTCATCAAATCCGGCCCCGATGAATTCATCTATGCCCGCTATGGCAATCCGACCGTCGCCGCGTTCGAGGAACGGATCGCCGCGCTGGAGAGGGTCGAGGACGCCTTTGCCACGGCTTCGGGCATGGCGGCGGTGTCGGGCGCGTTGATGGCGTTGTGCAAGGCGGGAGATCATGTTGTGGCCTCGCGCGCGCTGTTCGGGTCCTGCCTGTATGTTCTGGAAGAGGTGCTGACGCGCTATGGCGTGCGAGTCGATTTCGTGGATGGCACCGATCTGGAGCAATGGCGCGCGGCGATCACACCACAAACCCACCTGGTGTTCCTGGAAAGCGTGTCGAACCCGACGCTGGAAGTGATCGACCTGCCCGCGGTGATCGCATTGGCGCATGACGCGGGTGCCAGGGTTGTGGTGGACAATGTCTTTGCCACACCGGTTTTCAGCCGTGCGGCGGCGCATGGCGCCGATCTGATCGTCTATTCGGCGACCAAGCATATCGACGGGCAGGGGCGCTGTCTGGGCGGGGTCATCCTGGGATCGCGGGAGCTGATTCGCGGCATGATCGAGCCGTTCATGAAGCACACCGGCGGCGCGATGAGCCCGTTCAACGCCTGGGTTCTGCTCAACGGCCTGACCACCCTGGACCTGCGCGTTCGGGCACAGGCGGCGACGGCGCAGCGGCTTGCGCAGGCGCTGGAGGGGCATCCGGCGCTGAATGCGGTCCTGTTTCCGGGGCTTGCCAGTCATGCCCAGCATACGCTTGCGGCACGGGTAATGGCGGGGCCGGGCACCGTGCTGTCGCTGGACCTGAAGGGCGGCAAGGACGCGGCTTTTGCTTTCATGAACGCGTTGAGGGTGGTGTTGATTTCCAACAACCTGGGCGATGCGCGCAGCATAGCCACGCATCCCGCCACCACCACGCATCAACGCCTGCCCGATGCGCAAAAGCAGCTGCTGGGGATCACGCCGGGGCTGATCCGGCTCAGTGTCGGGCTGGAGGATGCCGATGATCTGCTGGCGGATATCCTGGCGGCGCTGGCGGCCATGTGATGTCGTCTTGAACTGATCCAAACCGGCGTGGCCAGCGTAATACCGTTGAAAATGTGGGGCCAAGGCTTACGTTATTGACCCTACGCACCAAGCGGCGGCAACGTCTGGGTCAAAGGGGGCGCGAGATGAATATTCACAAGCCGGTGGCAGAGCAAGAGCCGGACATGGCGCAGGCGGAAGCCGCGCTGGATGTGCTGCGCGCGTTCGTGACCCGCGCATCGGATGAGCAGATCGCGTCCCTGGATCCATCGGTGCGCCGCCTGCTGCCCGGCCTGCCCGATCCGGCCTATCCGCAGTTCGGCCGCACCTATCCCGCCGATTTCACGCCCGACACGGCCTACAAGCGGACCCTGCCTGATCTGCAAAACGGCCCGGCCAGCCTGATAAAGGGGGCCAACCGGCCCATCCAGCATGTCGGTATTTCCAACTTTCGACTGCCAGTGCGGTTTCGCACCCGTCAGGCCGATCAGGATGATGTGACGTTGCAGGCCTCGGTGACGGGCACCGTCAGCCTTGAGGCGGACAAGAAGGGCATCAACATGTCGCGCATCATGCGCAGCTTCTACCGTCACGCGGAAAAGCGGTTCTCGCAGGATGTGGTGAAGGCCGCGCTGGATGACTACCGCGCCGATCTGGACAGCCTGGATGCGCGTATCCAGATGCGGTTTTCCTTTCCGATGAAAGTTCAAAGCCTGCGGTCAGGGCTGGCTGGCTGGCAATATTACGATATCGCGCTGGAACTGGTGGATACGCAAGGCACCCGCCGCCAGTTCATGCATCTGGACTATGTGTATTCCTCGACCTGCCCGTGCTCGCTGGAACTCAGCGAACATGCCCGCGCCGGCCGGGGCCAACTGGCCACGCCGCATTCGCAACGCTCGGTCGCGCGGATATCGGTCGAGGTGCTGCCCGGCGCGGTGTTGTGGTTCGAGGACATGATCGACGCATGCCGCAAGGCGGTGCCGACCGAAACACAGGTCATGGTCAAGCGCGAGGACGAGCAGGCCTTTGCCGAGATCAACGCCGCCAATCCGATCTTCGTGGAAGACGCCGCGCGCCTGTTCTGCGAGGCCATGGAGGGCGATCCGCGGATCGGTGATTTCCGGGTGGTCGCCAGCCATCAGGAAAGCCTGCACAGCCATGACGCGGTCAGTGTCCTGACCCGCGGCCCGAGTTTCGCCGCGCACAGCATCGATCCGAAGCTGTTTTCGACGCTGATCCACGTCGGATAGGCACGCGGACCTGCGATGTCGGTTGCGCCCCGTCTTGGGTTGAGCCCCGACTTTGGTTGCGCCCAGACTTTGGATGCGCCATGAGTCGGGCAACGCAGATTTGCCCGGCCCGCGATGTTCGATTTCCTGACCCTGACCCTGAACCCGTCGCTTGACCTGAGTGCCGACACCGAAACGGTGGTGGCCGGGCCAAAGCTGCGGCTGGGCGAACCGGTGGTCGAACCGGGTGGCGGCGGGGTGAACGCAGCCCGCGCGGCGGTGAGTTTGGGCGCGCGGGTGCGCGCCGTCGTCGCGCTGGGTGGTGCTACAGGCGCGCGGATCCAGTCGCTTCTGGCCGACAGCGCCGTGTCCGTGTCGGTGTTCGAGTTGGACGGCGAAACCCGCCAAAGCCTGGCCGTCACCGAGACAGCGACCGGCAAGCAGTATCGTTTCGTCCTGCCCGGCGCGGCGTGGCGCGCGGCGCAGGCGCAAGACCTGATCGCCCGGCTGGCCGATGAAATGCGCCGGATGGGCGCGGGTGGCGTGCTTGTCGTGTCGGGCAGCCAGCCGCCGGGTGTCGCGCCGGGATTCGCGCTGGATCTGGTGCAGGCGCTGCCACGGGTGCGGGTGATCGTCGATACATCGGGCGCCGCACTGGCGCATCTGGTCAACCACCCGCGAACTGGCGCCACGCCCCACGTCCTGCGCATGGATCAGGACGAGGCCGAGGGGCTGGCCGGGCGCCCGCTGCCCCTGCTGGACGACACTCTGGGCTTCGCCAGATCGCTGGTCGCCCGTAGGGTTGCCCGGGTTGTCATCGTGGCGCGCGGGGCCGAAGGCTCGGTGCTGGCCAGCGCCGAGGCGGACCTGCATGGCGTGCCGCCAAGAGTCGATGTCGTCAGCAAGGTCGGCGCGGGCGACAGCTTCACCGGTTTGTTCGCACTGGCCCTGTCACGCGGAGAACCGCTGGATCAG
>CAJQNQ010000120.1 GCA_905479725.1 uncultured Paracoccaceae bacterium
TTTCACGCCCAGACGACGACCGGCCGAATCGCGGCCGTTGCGGGACGAACCACCTGCTTTTTTGTGTGCCATGAGGGGTTACTCCTGTTCGGCGGCAAACCCGGCCGCCTGTTCGATCCAGTTGTCGCGGGCGATGCGGCCCTTGAACGACAGTTGGTCATCCATATAAGCGATTTCCGCGTCATTCCAAGCGGCGATCTGCTCGAAGTGGAACACGCCGTTCTGGTTCAGCAGGCCTTCCAGCTTCGGACCCACGCCGGAAATGCGCTTCAGGTCGTCGGCCTGGCCGCCACGGGCTTCGGTCAGCAGGTTGGCGGGGCGTTCGGCTTCGACAGCCTCTGCGGTGCTGGGGGCAGCTGCAGCGGCTTTTTTGGCGGGTTTCGCGGCTTTGGTTGCAACCGCTGCGGCAGCACCGGCAACCAGCGCGGCGCCCGACACCGAACCGGTGCCGATCGCGGCTTTCACGCCCGTCGCATCCGCGCCCGAGGCCAGGATGTCCGTCACCCGCACCAGCGTCAGCTTCTGGCGGTGGCCCTTGGTGCGCTGCGAGCTGTGCTTGCGGCGCCGCTTGACGAAGTGGATGACCTTGTCACCCTTGATCTGGTCGATGACCTGGGCCTGGACGGCGGCGCCGTCCACCAGCGGGGTGCCGACCACGGTCGACTCGCCGCCGACCATCAGAATCTCGTTGAATTGCACGGTTTCGCCGGCATCAGCTGCCAGACGCTCGACCCGCAGAACGTCGCCCGACTGGACGCGATACTGCTTGCCACCGGTTTTGAGGACTGCAAACATCGTCCTGTATTCCTTTGTCTTTTGCCGCGTCCTGTGGCCCCCGTTGCCGGGTGTTGCTGGCATCTGCCGCCGTCGAACAGCGCCCCCCGCGATCGGGGAGAGGGTGATAAAAACACAGGCCCCGCATAGATCATGCAGGGCGTGTGCGCGCTCTATCGGTCATGGGCCCGGTGAAGTCAAGCAATTGCGTACGAAACCTGAGGCTCGACCGTTCCGGCGCAGCGTTTTGTTCAGGTCGGTCTCAACCGCCCGCCATGCAATTTGCACAGCTGTGCCAGTTGCTATATTTTGTGGCCGTTCTCCGGGGCATAAACTCAGGCTCTTGCAATGCTCATCAACATTGGGCCAGAGATCTGGCTGGCAGACGGGCCGCGCGTCACAGCGGCGCTGGGGTTTTGTTACCCGACGCGCATGGCCATCCTGCGCCTGCCCGGCCGTCGGTTGTTCATCTGGTCCCCCGTTGCGTTGACCGACGCCACCCGCGTCGCATTGGCCGGGTTGGGAACGGTCAGCCATGTGATTGCCCCCAACTCCCTGCACGACAGTTTTCTGTCCGAATGGCACACCGCCTACCCCGAAGCGGCCTTCCACGCGGCGCCCAATCTGTCTGCGGCGCGGCCCGATATTGCCTTCAACACCGAGCTGACCGCCCTGCCCGATCCCGGCTGGCAGGGGCACATCGAACAGGTCGTCGTGCCCGGCAATGTCATCACGACAGAGGTGGTCTTTTTCCACCGCGCCAGCGGCACGATCCTGTTTACGGACCTGCTGCAACATCTTCCCGGCGGCTGGTTCACCGGGTGGCGCGGCCTGGTCGCCAAGCTGGATTTTCTGACCCAATCCGAGCCCGCTGTGCCGCGCAAATTTCGTCTGGCATTTCGTGACAGGCGGGCGGCACGGGTGGCCATCGCCCAGGTTCTGAACTGGCCCGTTCGTCAGGTCGTCATGGCACATGGCGAACCTGTGACACGGGACGCCGCCGGTTACTTGCGGCGGGCGTTCGCGTGGCTTCGGCCAGGGAAATAGAATGGGGAAATGGAATGGGGGTTTGTGCCTTGGGCCGCCTTATTCGGGGAACAAGCCAGCTGCACACAAGAAAACGGCCCGGACATCCCGGGCCGTTTCGCGTTCAGGTCGAACGGGTTACGGAAGAAGCGGGCAGGACGCGTTGCCGTGCAGGGCGCGCGCCTGGTTACAGGCCATGTTGAACAGTCCCGCCGCATTGTTCGAGTTGTTCGGCCCGCTGATCGGCGAGGCCCCGCCGATCTTGATCCTTTGATCGGTAAAGCCCCACGAGGTCACCGCCATGATGACATTCCGTGTCCGGTTGAACCCCAGAAAGCTGGAGCTGTCGTTGATCCAGCCGATATTCTGAATGTGCGGGCCGCCGGACGAGCCGCCGCGCATCCCGGTGCCGTAAATGTAGTCGGGCCCGCCCGAAACCGCCGTTTCCTCCAGATGCTGGCTGACGGTCATCAGGCCGCCGCCATAGTAGTTCGCCGGATACCCCAGCTGCGTCATGAAATTGTAGGGCCGGGTGCAATTGTTGTAGCAAAACCCGAACCAACCCAGCTGAACGCCCGGCTGCCGCCCGTTTGCCACGTTCCACAAGGCCCCCGACAGGGTCGAACAGACCCCCATGGCCACATCGTCGCCCTGCCGCAGGGCGTTGTCGGCGGCCCAGCCCGAGGTGGTCACGACATAGGACACCTCGCACGAGCCAAAGCGCTGCTGTGTGCCCTGGGTATAGGCCGGAACAAAGGTGGCGTTGGTGACATAGCCGTTGTTGCCATTGCTGGACGCGGAGTTGTCCAGCACACAATGCCCGGCGGTCACGATGATCGCGCGGCTGATCAGCGCCGCGGTGCAGGTGCCATAGGTGGTTCCGCCGTCAAACGACAAGAGCAGCCGCCCGACCTGGCGCCACGGCGCGTAGGTCACCGGGAACGGAACCTGAAGGTAGTCATTGTAGTGGTAGATGGTATTGTAGTTGCCGCTGCCATAGGCGAAGGACTCGACCTCGCCCGATTGTTGCATGGCGCCGCGCTGCCAGGCGGGATAACCGAAATCCGCCATGCGGCGCCGCGCGCGCTCACGCGGGCCAACCGCACCGGGCGACACCGACGGAACGCCCAGTTGCATTGCCTGCATCTCCGACATCGGCGTGCCACGGGGCATTTCGTCCAGCAGCTGCTCCATCGGCACTGCCGTTTCGATGATCCGGGCCAGCGCGCCCGGTCCCATCGACGACAGGCTGTTGATGTTCGGCACGGCAGAACCGACCTGCGCCAAGGCCGCACCCGACATCAATCCCAGCACCAGGCCTGCGGCAACAAGTGCCCGACGCCATGACTCCGCGAAATGAAATTTCATAATAGCTCCCTTCCCCATCAATATAGACACGACCCTGAATTTCCGCCCGAAAATCCAAGCAACTACCGATTTGTAACTAGGGAAATCCCGTGCTGGCAACACTTTTGGGCCGTATCAGGCCCTCAATCGCTGGATTTCTGCCCCCTTTGGCCCCAGGGCCGCTGGCATGGCGATTTGCGGATTTCAATTTACCCTTAACAGCGGCTGGGTTAACCCTGTGCCCTGTGTCGCCTTTCGTTGTCAGGAATGTTTCCCATGTCCTCAGCCCCCGCCGCTCGGCCCCGCGTCGGTATCGTTGTCCGAACCCGGGACCGGCCCTTGTTTGTCGCCCGCGCCCTGCAAGCGGTGCTGGGTCAGACAAGCACGGATTGGGCCCTGGCATTGGTCAATGACGGCGGCGACGCGAACCCCCTGAACGCCGCCATCGAAGACGCCGGGCTTCAGAGTGCGTTCGATGACGGCCGCATGAGCCTGATGTCCCTGCCGCGGTCGATCGGCCGGTCGGCGGCGTTCAACCATGGGGCCCGGGCGCTGGACACGCAATTTGTCTGCTGCCTGGACGATGACGACACCTGGGATCCCGGTTTTGTCGAAAACCTGCTGGCGTTCCACGACCAGACGCGCCCCCTGGCCCCGGATCTGGGCGGCGTGGCATGCCTGGTCACCGCGATCCGCGAGGATATCATCACCCAAGCCGACGGCACGCAGGCGATCGTCGTGCAGGGCACCGATACCCTGCCCCATGCCTTCCGGCGCGATGACTTCTTTCTGAACCCGATCGCCTATGCCACCTATCGCCATGACCTGTATCCGGTGCAATGGATGCTCAACCGCGAGGCCGTGCTGAAGGCCGGCGGCTTTCCGGTCGATTTTTCGGTGATGGAGGACCGCGCCTTCATGGCGCGCTTCCTGCAGACCTGGCGAGTGGCGATCCTGGACCAGCACCTGGCCTTTCACCACCGCCGTGTCAGGCGCAGCGGCGACACCACGCAGACCGTGGACATGAACACGCTGGACAACCCCAGCTATGACTGGCGGCTGTTTTCGGATCTGGCCCGGATCGCGGTCAACACCCCGCCCCAGGGGCCAGGAGATCAACCGATCTCGGCGGCGCTGGCGGGTGATCTGATCCGCGCCTCGGCGACGACCATCGTCAAGGAGTTGAACGACGAGACCAGCGCGCTGTGGCACAAGCTCAACGGCGAGGCGATGAGCCTGCGCGCGCGCATCGATACGCTGGATGCCCGTCTTGGCGCGGTGGACCCGGTCGAGGACATCCAGACCGCCCCCGACGACCGCGAATGGTCGCTTTGGGACCAGGTCGGAGAGCGCGATCAGGGTTTTCCGCTGTCGGTCAAATCCCCGTTTCTGGACCGCTTCACCCTGTCCATGGCCCAGGATCAGGACGGGCTGCTGTTTCATGCCTCGGTGTCGCAACGCCGGGCGGTCGTGCAGATCCCGGCGACCCATAATTTCGCGGCGCTGGAGTTTTCGCTGGCCGGGCTGGCCGACCGGCACGGCGGCCTGAAGGTGGAATTCATCATCGGCGCGGCGGACGGGTTCCTGTTTCAAACCGCGCTGTCGCTGTGGGTGCGCGACCTGCTGGGCCGCAAGTCGCATGTTTTCGAGCAGTCGCATGTGCATTCCTGCCAGCCCGGCGGCGCCATCCGGATCCAGCGGATCTTTCCGGCGGATCTGCTGGCGCGCTCGGATGCGCCCAAACTGTCGATAATCCTGCCCCGGCAGGCCCGCAATTTTCGCCTGCGCTGCCACGATCTTGTGGTCAGCCGGTTCTGACAACGGAAAGGACCCGCATGTTTGACACGGAACAGACGGATTTCGCGGTTGCCGGGGATCGTGGTTTCGACCTGTTCACGCGGGTTCATGACAGCGGCCAGAAACGCGCGCAATTCCGCTGTTTCGCCATGGTGTCCGGGTCCGACCGGCGTATCACCGGGTTCGAGCCGCTGGCAAGGCGCGACCCCGATACGTTGCTCGGGCTGGTTGACGCGGCCCAAGGCGACCCGCTTCTGAATTGCAAGCTTGCGTTTGGCGACACACGCGGCTGGCCGCGCGCCGAGGCCGGGCAATCGCCCCTGCGCCTGCTGCTGTATCTGGATTTCTTCCGCGCCTGGCAGGTGGCGGACATGGCGGCGGCGCGGCTGGCCGCCCAAATGCGGACCGCCCCCGACAGTCTGCCCGCCCTGCCCGCGCAGCTTGCCGGGGCGGTGGCGCCGGTTTACGCGTTCAACCGCCTTGATCGCGGCGTCGGACTGGCCCGGCTGATGGAGCCGATCCTGCGGCGCCGGATCGAAACGCCGGGCTTTGCCGACGATCCACCCGGCAGCACCGGCTATGCGCTGCGCATGCTGGGCGATCTGTGTCTGCGCGCCGGTGAACCGGCACAAGCCCTGGCGTGCTTTGAAACCGCTGTCGCGGCGGGCGACAATCCCCATCGGCGGCGCAAGGCGATCGAGGCCGCCCATGCCGCCGGCCTGCAAGACCGCGTTCAGGCCCATGCCGCCGCCTATGCGCCGCACGGGCGACTGCCCGATGATCTTGCGGCCTTGACCGAAAGCGCCGGCCAATGAGCCGCGCGAATGTCACCGATATCCTGTGCATCGGCGCGCAGCGCGCGATGACCAGCTGGCTGCATCATGTGCTGGCCGCGCATCCCGACACATCGCCCTTTGCCGATTTCAATCCGGTGACCTCGACATCGAAAGAGGCGCATTTCTGGGACTGGAACCGTCATCGTGGTCTGGACTGGTATCGCCGGCTCATGCGCCCCTGGAACGACGCCCACAAAACCCTTGATTTCACACCGGAATACGCCTTTCTGAATACCCAGCAGATCGCCGAATGCAAGGCCCTGAACCCCAGCGCGACGGTGATCTACATTTTGCGCGATCCGCTGGCGCGGGCGATGTCGGCGCTGCGGATGCACACGCTTTGGGCGGTCGGCGCGGAGGCCCCCCATACGCGGGAAATCACCTTTGACGCCGCCTTCACCGAACGCTGCCGCCAGGCAAAGCTGTGGCAGCACGCCGCCTATGGCGAGAATATCGCGCGCTGGCGAAGCGCCTATCCCGACATGCTGATCCTGAACTTCGAGGATCTGCGCGCCGATCCGCTGGGCGGGGCCAGGCGCGTGCTGGACGCGTGCGGGCTTGGCTTCGATACGCTGGACGATGACATCAGGGCCACCATGAGCGAGCGCGCCGCCAGGACCATCTGGCGCACGCCCGCCTATCCGTTTCACGCCGATTGCGTGGATTTTCTGCGGGGCCTGACCTGGGCGGAAACCACCCGGATCACGCAAGAGCTGGGCCTGCGCTTCACCGAATCCGCGCATCTTGGGGACGCCGCCACATGACCCGGCGCGAAAACATCACCGACATCCTGTGCATCGGCTGTCAGAAGGGCTCGACCAGCTGGCTGCATTCGGTCGTGAATTGCCACCCGGGCACGGCCGCCTTCCCCGACCGCGAGCCCCAGACCTCGACCGACAAGGAAGCGCATTACTGGGACTGGAACCATGATCGCGGGGTAGAATGGTATCGAGACCTGATGGCGCAGGACGATCCGACACTGCTGACCATGGATTTCACGCCCGAATACGCCATGATGTCGGATGCCCAGATCGCCGAATGCAAGGCGCTCAACCCCTCGGCCACGGTGATCTACATTCTGCGTGACCCGATGGTGCGCGCGGTCTCGGCGATCCGGATGCACATGCTGTGGCATCTGGGCAAGGACCACCGCGACCCGTTGGTCATGGATGACCGGTTCTGGCTGTTCTTCAGGGACGCGATGG
>CAJQNQ010000121.1 GCA_905479725.1 uncultured Paracoccaceae bacterium
CGCGCAACCCCTCACCCATCTGCGCACGGTGCAGCATCACATGATCCAGCAAGACGCAGGCCATCATCGCCTCGCCCACGGGGACCGCGCGAATGCCCACGCAGGGGTCGTGGCGGCCCTTGGTGACAACTTCGGTTTCCTCGCCATCAATGGTGACCGACCCGCGCGGCGTCAGGATCGATGACGTAGGCTTGACGGCAAACCGCACGACAACGTCCTGCCCGGTGGATATCCCGCCCAGAATGCCGCCGGCATGGTTCGAGTCGAATACGGGGCCGTTGGTGCTCATGCGGATTTCGTCGGCATTCTCAACCCCCGTCAACGCGGCCGCACCGAACCCGGCGCCAATCTCGACACCCTTGACGGCATTGATCGTCATCAGCGCCATCGCCAGATCGCTATCCAGCTTGGCATAGATCGGTGCACCCAACCCGGCGGGCAGGCCGCGTGCTGTCACTTCGATCACCGCGCCCACCGAATTGCCGTCCTTGCGCAGGGCGTCCAGATCATCAGCCCATTGCGCGGCGGTTTCTGCATCGGGCGCCCAGAACGGATTCTGATCGATGGCCTGCCAATCGAACCGCTTGCGGTCGATGCTGCGCGGCCCCATCTGCACCATGTATCCCGTGATCCGCAAGTCTGGCATCAGGCTGGCCAGCACCTGCCGCGCGACGCCGCCGGCGGCAACCCGCGCCGCGGTTTCCCGCGCACTGGAGCGCCCGCCGCCGCGCGGGTCGCGGATGCCGTATTTCTGGTGATAGGTGATGTCCGCATGTCCAGGCCGGAAGGTCTTTGCAATCTCGGAATAATCCTTTGATCGATGGTCCGTGTTGCGAATCATCAGCTGGATCGGCGTGCCGGTGGTGCGTCCCTCGTAAACGCCGGACAGGATTTCAACCGTGTCTGCCTCGCGCCGCTGCGTGGTGAACCGGTTCTGGCCGGGCCTGCGCCGGTCCAGCCAGGGCTGGATGTCGGCCTCGGTCAGCGCAACGTCCGGCGGGCAACCATCGATCGTCGCACCCAAGGCCGGGCCATGGCTCTCGCCCCAGGTGAAGACACGAAACAAATGGCCGAAACTGTTGAACGACATGCGGGCTCTCCCTTTGCGCCCGGTCTAAACGCCGCGCGCCGAACGCTCAAGCCCCGGCAAAATACCGGCCCCCTTCATCTTGCCCCAAAATACTCCGGGGGTCGGTGCGCAGCACCGTTCGGGGGCAGCGCCCCCGGATCGCCCCGCAGAGGCGAAATCTTCTGCGGTCCGACGGCGGCAAAGGTCGGTTCATCCCCCAGGCCCGCAACCGCGCTCGGCGACGGCCTGCCTCCAGCCCATCTCCTCGGCACGCGCCTCGAAATACAGCCCCTCGGGTGCATGGCGGGTGATGCCGCCTGGGATCGTCGCCAGGCGCGGCGTGTTCATCACGTCCGGCTGGTTCAGCGTGATCAGCGCCCGACGGCTGTCCCCTTCACAAAGGATCCTGGACAGGTTCTACCCTATCGCCTTGGCCGTAGGGTGGGGTTTGACCCCACCTTGCTCAAAATACCGCCGAAACCTCGTACATCACCGGTTCGAACCGCGCGCACATCGCCGCAATCGCGCGGTTGCGGTCACGCATTTCCGGGGTGCGCAGCATCGCCTGAAAGTCCTGGCGCTTTTCCCAGCGGGAATAGGTGGAAACCCGGGTTTGCGCGTCGTTCACATGGATCGCGCCGCCCAGAAAGCCCGGTTGCAGGCGAATCACCTTGTCATAGGCGTCGGTCAGCGCGTCCAGCACGTCGGCGCAGGTGCCCGGTGTCATCTCGAATGTGGAAATCACGGTCTGGCCGTGAAAATCGGTGGTGATGGCTAGGGTCATGGCTGTCCTCCGTTCTGCGCCCATCCTGCCCCCTTGCGAAGCGCCTGCAAAGGGGTATGTTGCACCCTACCTCGGGGTGCGCGCGTCTGACGCGGGCTGAGATGCGGGAAACCGCGAACCCGTTGAACCTGAACCGGTTAGGACCGGCGGAGGGAAGGTGACAGGACGCATCCTCACCCCGACCCCGCCCGTCGCAATGGAGGATGACATGAGAGTTACCGTTCTTGCTTCGGGAGTTTTCGGCGCCATGGCGCTGGCAACCCCTGTATTCGCCCAGGCCCCGCAATTGCGGGTCTTGACCTATGACAGCTTTGTTTCGGATTGGGGCCCCGGCCCGGCCATCGAACAGGCGTTCGAGGCCCGGTGTGGCTGCGATCTGGTGTTCGAATCGGCGGGCGATGGCGCGGCGATGCTGGCCCGGCTGATGCTGACCGGCGAGCGGACCGAGGCCGATGTCGTGCTGGGGCTGGACACCAATCTGACCTTCGCGGCGGCGGCCACGGGCCTGTTCGCCGAACACGGCCTGTCGCCCGAGCTGGACCTGCCCGTCGCCTGGGACGACCCGCTGTTCCTGCCGTTCGACTGGGGATATTTCGCGTTCGTTTACGACACAACGCGTACGCCGCGGGTGCCGGGCAGTTTCCCCGAACTGATTGCGTCGGACCTGAGCATCGTGATCCAGGATCCGCGGTCCTCGACGCCCGGCCTGGGTCTGTTGATGTGGGTGCAGGCGGCCTACGGCGATCAGGCGGCGCAAATCTGGGAAGGGCTCGCGCCGCGCATCCTGACGGTGACCCCGGGCTGGTCCGAGGCTTACGGACTGTTTCTGGAAGGCGAGGCCGATATGGTGCTGTCGTATACCACCTCGCCCGCCTATCACCTGATTGCCGAGGGGGACGCCACCAAGGCCGCCGCCGCCTTCGCCGAGGGGCACTACATGCAGGTCGAGGTGGCGGGAATGCTGGCCAATAGCGACCAGCCCGACCTGGCCCGGGCGTTTCTGGATTTCATGACATCCGAGGCGTTCCAGTCGGTGATCCCGACAACCAACTGGATGTATCCCGCGGTCACGTCCGCCGCGGGCCTGCCCGCCGGGTT
>CAJQNQ010000122.1 GCA_905479725.1 uncultured Paracoccaceae bacterium
ACAGCCACGCCGCCGCGCTGGATGCTGGACAAGCACCCGGACATGCTGGGCGTCGATGCAGGGGGGCAGGCGCGCAAGTTCGGATCGCGAAGGCACTACTGCTTCAGCCATCCGGGCTACCGCGCCGAAGCCGCGCGCATCACCCGGTTGCTGGCCGAGCGCTACGGGCCCAATCCCCATGTCGCCGCGTGGCAGACGGACAACGAATATGGCTGCCATGATACCACGCTGTCCTATTCCGCTGCCGCGCGCGCCGGGTTTCAGGACTGGTGCCGCCAACGCTATGGCAATGTGCAGGCACTGAACGCGGCCTGGGGCAATGTGTTCTGGTCGATGGAGTATCAGGATTTCGCCCAGATCGACCTGCCCAACCTGACCGTGACCGAGCCAAACCCGGCCCACGCGCTGGCATTCCGGCGGTTCAGTTCCGATCAGGTGGCGGCGTTCAACGCGGCTCAGGTAGAGATCATCCGCAGCCATTCCGATGCGCCGATTTCGCATAATTTCATGGGCCGGATTACCGATTTCGACCATTTCGCGCTGGGCCGGCAGATGGAAATCGCCGCGTGGGACAGCTATCCGCTGGGGTTTCTGGAGGACCGCGTTCCCGCCAGCCCAGCCCATCAACGCCAGTTCGCGCGGCAAGGAGACCCGGATTTTCAGGCCTTCCACCATGATCTTTACCGCGCGGTTGGGCGCGGGCGCTGGTGGGTCATGGAACAACAGCCCGGGCCGGTGAACTGGGCGCCCTACAACCCCGCGCCCCTGCCCGGCATGATCCGCCTGTGGACCTGGGAGGCCTTTGCCCATGGCGCCGAGGCCGTGTGCTATTTCCGCTGGCGCCAGGCCCCGTTCGGGCAGGAACAGATGCATGCGGGCCTGTTTCGGCCTGACGATGAACCCGCGCAAGCGTTTCACGAAGCCACGCAGGTGATGCACGAGTTGCGCGATCTGCCGCAGGTCGCGCAGGGGCAGGCGCCGGTGGCGCTGGTCTTTGACTATGCCGCCGTCTGGGCCATCGCGGTGCAGCCGCAAGGGCAGGGGCAGGACTGTTTCCAGCAGGTCTTCGGCACCTACCGGGCGCTGCGCAGGATGGGGCTGTCGGTCGATATCCTGCCACCCGATTGCGCGGATCTGGGGGGCTACAAGGCGGTGTTCGCGCCCGGCGCGGTGACGCTGACCGAGCCGTTCAAGGCCGCGATCGGCCATGCGTCCGGCATCGTGGTGCTGGGTCCGCGCAGCAATTCCAGGACCGCCGAGATGGCGATCCCCGTTCCGCTTCCGCCGGCGATCCCCGGGTTGGATGTGACCGTTTCGCGCGTGGAATCCCTGCGCCCGGATCTGACGATCCCGGTCGAAGGCGGCGGCGGCGTGGTCGACTGGATCGAGGACCTGGAAGGCACCGCCGATGTCGTCTTGCGCACCGAAGGGGGCCGAAGGCTGGCCATGGCGCAGGGCACGGTGATCTATCTGGGCGCGGGACTGGATGACATGGCCCTGGAGCGGTTCTTGCGCGGGGTCCTGAGCGACGCGGGTGTGACATGCCGCAGCATGCCGGGCGTTCTGCGCAGCCGTGTGGCGGGGGACACCGAGTTCCTCATCAACTACGATGCCGCGCCGGTCCAGTTCGATGGCCTGACGGTGCCCGCCGCGGGGGTTGTCTGGCGCAAGGGCGCGTAGGACCTGCCGTCAGCCGGGGATCGGCGCCCCGGGGATCGGCGCCAGGCCGTCGCGACTCCCGTCGCGTGGGCGGGTCGACTGGCCTTGTGCCGAAGCGCTGGCTGGGCCGCGATGCCCGCCGCCTGGATGCTGCGGCAAATCAGGGCGTCGGGACGGTTTCTGGGGCGATCAGGCGCATCGCTTGATCGGCAAGATCCGCCACGCTCAGGGTGCCGTCCGGGCGATACCAGAAGCTGGTCCAAGCCAGGGCCCCGTGCAGGAATTGGCGCAAGGTGGCTGGGTCGACCTGCGTTAGCCCTTGCGACTGGGCGTCCAGCAAGACCTGGTGCCACAGATCGAAATAGCTGCCGCGCCCGGCCAGCAACAGCGCGCGCCGGGCTTCGGGCAGGGCGCGCCATTCATGAAACAGCACAGCCGTGGCATGACTGGCCTGCCCGTGCAGATAACGCAATTCGACGTCGATCAGCGCGCGCAGGCGGGCCCGCGTGTCCGGCGCCGCCCCGAGCGCGGCGGCAAGTTCCCGCGTCATCGCCGTGACGACGCGCTCCATCACCGCGAACAGGATGTCGTCCTTGCTGCGAACATGGTGAAACAGGCTGCCCGATGTCAGCCCCAGTTCGCCCGCCAGGTCGCGCACCGTGGTGCCCGCATAGCCCTTGGTGGCGAACAGCCGGGCGGCGGTCAGCAACAGGCGGTCATAGGTCTTGTCAGGATCGAAAAGGGGTTCGCTCATGCGGACAGGATAGGGTGCGACGCCGCGAAAAACAACCAAGCGCTTGCTTGGTGGCGTGTCTGTGCTAGGCTGGCGCCCTGACGGAGGAACGGATGCGTGACAAGGCGATCATAACCTGCGCCCTGACCGGGGTGCTGACCGATCCGCGCCAGCATCCGGTGCCGGTCACGCCCGAGGAACTGGCGGCCTCGGCGCTGGAGGCATGGAATGCGGGCGCGGCCTGCATGCATGTGCATTTTCGCCAACAGGGCGAAGGGCGCGGGCATTTGCCAAGCTGGGATCCGGGGCTTGCGGTCGAAATCGCGGATGCGATCCGCGCTTCCTGTCGCGGTGTCATCCTGAATTTCACCACCGGCGTTGTTGGGCGCGACCAGTCCGGTCCGTTGGCCTGCCTGCGCGCTGGCAAACCCGAAATCGCCGCCTGCAACGCGGGATCGCTGAATTACCTGAAGGTGCGCGCCGGCGGGCGCTGGGCCTGGCCGCCGATGCTGTTCGACAACCCGGTCGAGAAGATAGAGGAGGTTTTGGGCGTCATGGCGCAAACCGGCACCCGGCCCGAATTCGAATGTTTCGATCTGGGTATCTTGCGGTCGGTCGTGATGTTTGCGCAGGTCGGCATGGTCGCGCGCCCGCAGGTCAACCTGGTGATGGGCGTGGCCTCGGGCATGCCGGCCGATGCGGATCTGCTGCCGATCGCGCTGAAATACCTGCCGCTTGGCAGCCCATGGCAAACCACCGTGATCGGCCGGGCCGAGGTCTGGGATCTGCATCGCCGCGCCGCCGAGCTGGGCGGCAATCTGCGCAGCGGGGTCGAGGATACGTTCTACCTGCCCGACGGGGCACGCGCGCCGGGAAACGGCGCGCTGATCGAGGCGCTGGCGCGGGTGGCGCGCGACGCCGGTCGCGATGTGGCCAGCGCCGACGAGGCCCGGGCGTTCTGGGGGCTGGCGTGATGCGCCCGTTGCGCCCTTTGCCACTGTTAAGCCGGGGCTCGGGGGCCTCGAGCCCCCTCGTCCCGCTGGGTCTGGCCCCAGTGGCCACCAAGGGGGTTTTCCACCCCCTTGGATCCCCCGGAGGATACTTTGGGACAGATGAGGGAGGGTGGCGTGCCGGTTCTTGAGACCCGTCTGGATGCGCACGGCGCGGCGTTTGCCGTGAACCGGTCGGCCATGGAGGCGGCGTTGGCGCCGGTGATCGCGCTGCGCGCGGCGGTCGAGGCGGCGGCGCAGGCGTCCCGGGAGCGGTACGAAAAACGCGGGATGCTGCTGCCGCGTGACCGGCTGGCCTTGCTGCTGGACCCGGGTGCGCCCTTCGTCGAACTGTGCGCGTTTGCCGGGGCGATGCGCTATGGCGACACGGATGGCACCGGCGCGGGCGCGGGGGCGATTGCCGGGATCGGGGTGATCGAGGGACGATCCTGTGTGGTTGTCGTGGACAATTTCGCCGTGAAGGGGGGGACAGTCACGCCCGACGGCTTGGCCAAGAAGCTGCGCCTTCAGGAACTCGCGCGCGAGAACCGGTTGCCGATGGTGTCGCTGTCGCAATCAGGCGGCGCGAACCTGAGCTACGCGCATGAGGTGTTCATCCCCGGCGGGCGCGGCTTTGCCAACCAGGCGCGATTGTCGGCGCAGGGCATTCCGCAGATCACCGTGGTGCATGGCTCGGCGACGGCGGGCGGGGCGTATCAGCCGGGGTTGTCGGACTACGTCATCCTGGTGCGCAAGCAGGCGACAATGTATCTGGCCGGCCCGCCGTTGCTGAAAGCCGCCACGGGCGAAGTTGCGACGGACGAGGATCTGGGCGGGGCAGAGATGCACACGCAGGTGTCCGGCGTGGGTGACTACCTGGCCGAGGATGACGCGGACGGCATCCGCCAAGCGCGCGCTGTGCTGGCTGCGCTGCCCTGGCCCCGCGATCCCGTGCCCGTGCCATTCGAGCCCCCGCTCTACCCGGCCAGCGATCTGGTGGGCGTTGTCCCCGCCGACCCCAAGCAGCCCCATGACTGCCGTGAGATCATCGCCCGGCTGGTCGACGGATCGGAGTTTCTGGAGTTCAAGCCCGAGTATGACGCGGCCACGGTTTGCGGTCATGTCCGGGTCGAGGGCCATGCCTGCGCGGTGATCGGCAACAACGGGCCGATCACCGCGCAGGGCGCGGCCAAGGCCGGGCAGTTCATCCAGCTGTGCGATCAGGCGGGTGTGCCGCTGCTGTTCCTGCACAACACCACCGGGTTTCTGGTCGGCACCGAGCCTGAGCGCGCGGGGATCATCAAGCATGGGTCGAAGATGATCCAGGCGGTGGCCAATGCGCGGGTGCCGAAGCTGGC
>CAJQNQ010000123.1 GCA_905479725.1 uncultured Paracoccaceae bacterium
CCGCACCGGCGGCGCGCCGGGCGCGGCGCTGCTGGCGCGGGCGGTCACAGCCTATGAGGCGGCGCTGGAAGTGCGCACCCGGAAGGACCATCGGCTGGAATGGGCAATGACGCAGAACAACCTCGGCACCGCGCTGCTACAGCAGGGCACCCGCACCGACGGCGCGCAGGGCGCGGCGCTTCTGGCGCGGGCAGTCGCAGCCTATGAGGCCGCGCTGGAGGTCACCACCCGGCAGGACCATCCGCTGGACTGGGCAATGACGCAGAACAACCTCGCCGCCGCGTTGCAACAGCAGGGCACCCGCACCGACAGCGCGGCGCTGCTCGCCCGGGCGGTCAAAGCCTATGAGGCGGCGCTGGAAGTGCGCACCCGGCAGGACCATCCGGTGCAATGGGCAATGACGCAGAACAACCTCGCCACCGCGTTGCAACACCAAGGCACCCGCACCGGCGGCGCGCCGGGCGCGGCGCTGCTGGCGCGGGCGGTCGCAGCCTATGAGGCGGCGCTGGAAGTGCGCACCCGGCAGGACCATCCGGTGCAATGGGCAGAGACGCGGGAAAATCTGGCCATTCTGGAAGCTACGCGTGCCACCCATGACAGTTGCACAGGCCCTGTCACCGCCTACCGCGCCGCGCTGGCGCATGTCGACGCCGCGCTGACCATCTATGACCCAAAACACATGCCCTTCAACCACACCAAGGCCACCGCCCAGCGCGACCAAATCCTCGCCGCCCTGCGTGGGCTTGATCAAATGCCGTAGGGTGGGGTTCCACCCCACCAGCCCCGGCAATTTTCGAAATCCCACCTGAATATGCTTTGCTCCCCCTTCGACAGCAACACCGGGAGAACGGCCATTATGCGCATACCCCTGATCCTCACAGCCCTTGCCACCCTGACTGCCGGATGCACCGAATTCACCGGCGCCGACCGGTTCACCCTGCCGCCCGTCACCGTCAGCGGCACCACCTACGAGGTGTTCAAACTGGTCCGCAGCCCCGATCCCGACTACGACGATGTGCGCGATGACCCCAACGCCACCGTCGCGGTCTATGTCACCGTCGGCCCCGGCAGCGTGATCTATTGCGGCGAGACAGCCGCAGCTTGCGCAGACCTGATCCGGCAGTTCAACGCCGGTGATGTGACCCTGCGCGAAGGGATGTATGGGTCAAAACGTCAGTTTCCGGCGATCAACCAGATAAGGCAGCCGCGCCCGCGCCGCGGTGATCCGGCCCGCCTCGATCCCGGCCAGCAGCACCTGCGGATCTGCGCCGGCCCGGGCGACCTCGGCTCCGTCCGGGCCGGCGACAACGCTTTCCCCCAGAAATGCCATGCCATCCTGCACCCCGGCGCTGTTGGCATAAGCCAGGAACACCCCGTTCTCATAGGCCCGCGCGGGGATCAGCGTGTGTGACACCCACCGCCATTGCGCGCCCAAAGCCGTGGGCACCAGCACCAGATCCGCGCCCAACCCGGCGACATGGCGCACGGTCTCAGGGAATTCGGCGTCATAGCAGATCAGCGTCGCAATCCGCAGGCCGCGATAGGCGAACAGCGCGCACCCCTGCCCCGGCGTGAAATGCGCCCCCTCAAACCCCGGTGGGATCAGCAGTTTGCGCTGATGCGTCAGGCACGCGCCATCGGGGCCAAAGCATTGCGCGGCGTTGAACAGGGCCGCGCCGTGCCGCTCGGCATAGCCATAGTGGATCGCCACGCCCGTCTTCTCGGCCAAGGCGGCGACGGCAGCGGCTGTGGGGCCATCGCGGTGTTCGGCCCGGTCCTGCACGGCATCGCCAATGCTGTAACCACAGGCGAACAGTTCTGGCATCAGCAGCAGATCAACGCCTGCGACGCCGGGCAGGATCCCGCGCAGCCAGTCCAGACGGGCGGCCACTGTTGGCAGGTCGGCGGGGGCCTGCCCGATGGCCAGTGTGAAACCAGGCACGCCCCCTACCCTTCGGTTACGAGCAATTCGCGCGGATAGTGCGTCAGGTATTCGCAGCCATCTTCCGTCACCACGATGCTGTCCCCGATCCGCCCCGCCGTGACCCCGTCGACCGAGATCCCGCCATCGACGGCGAAGGTCATGCCGGGTTGCAGCACCGTCTCGTCGCCGGCCTTCAATTCGGGCGCCTCCAGATAGGCCACGCCGATGGAGCGCCCGGTGCGGTAGCCCATCTGATAGCCGCGCGCGGCGTAAACCGCGTTCGCCGCCTCGGACACGTCTTGCGCCAGAACCCCGGGGCGGATGGCGGCAATCGCGGCCTGCTGCGCGTCGATGGCAGCCTGCTGCACACGCGCCCCTTCGTCCGACACGTCACCGATGTGGAACATGCGGTCGAAACCCAGCTTGTATTGCTTGAACTGCGCCATGTTGCAAAAGCAGAAATAGACCGGATCGCCGCGCTGATAGGATTTGACCGAGGCCCGCCGGTGCACCATCGACGCATCGCGCCCGCTTTGCAGGATTTGCAGGTTGTGGATCATCGGCGAAACGAAGCGTTCCCACCCGGTGTCGGTCAGGAAACCGGCCGCCTTGCGCGTGCCTGCCTCGATCACGGCAAGCGCGCTCTCATACTCCTGCGCCCCTTCTCGAAGCGACTGGTGGGCGGCCGCCATCATCGCCCCGGCGACCTCGCCGGCCTGGCGCATGACGGATATCTCCAACGGGGATTTTATCATGCGCTGCGCGCCCAGAACGGGGCCGATGTCCTTCAAGGGCACATCGGGGAACTGCTGATCCAGAAAGGCCCGAACCACAGCGGGCATGTCCGTCCGCTCGACCCAGATCTCGGATGGGCGCCCGGGCAACGCCCCGGCCAGCGCGCGGCCCCAGGTATTCTGACCCGCGTCCTCCCAGGTGCGAATATCGGACACCCAGGTCATCGCGCCGACCATTTCGCTTTCCATCAGCGGCGTTATCACAACCGGCTCGGCGTCGGCGGCAACGACAAGCATCGTCGGGCGGCCAAATTCAATACCCAGATATCCCCAGAACCCGGCCAGATAGGCGATGGAGCTTTCCGACGTGAATACTGCGTGCGTGATGCCCGCTTCCGTCATGCGCTGTTGCAGGCGCGCGGTTCTGAGTTTGGCTTCTTCCAGCATTCGGCTCTCCTGCGCGGTGATGCGTGTTGCGGATGTTGCGCGCCCAGGCACCGGTCACCGGCCCAGGGGACGGCCAACAGCCGGGTTTTTCAGCCCCGCCTGGCGCACAGCGACGCGGGGTGCGCCGCCCTCGATTCCGTCGTCGAGATCGACAATAGCGCCATCGCAATCGACTGCAACTGGCATGGCCCGCAAGGGCTGAACCGGCGGTGATCCGGCCCGGCGCAATCCCGCAGCCGACCGAAGGGTTTACATTCGCTCGCCATGCGCCGGATCGAAAACCGGGGAGGCGCTCATGAACGCGCTGATACGTGTCGTCCGCGTGGATGGCCTTCAGGTCGGCGATTTGTTCGCGCGCCTCGCCTGTGGGCCGAATGGCTCGGGTGGACGGCGGAAATGATCTTGCCGGTTTTTTTCATCCCGTGGCGCAAAGATATCGTCAAGATCGCTGTCATGGCGTTCCGCCCAGAGGCCCCCCGGTTTGCGTCGAGATCAGCCGCGCGGGGATCCTGATCCTGTTGCCGGCCTCCACGCTCCTCCTCAATCCCAGCAGCAGCCCCCACGCTCCTGGATGAATTCCGGTCGGAAAACGACGAAGTGGAGGCGTTGACAAACAGCTCGGCAAGTCAGCGGCAGTCCCGTCGTCAAGCGCATCAATTTCGCCCCTGGTATGATGGGCTGGATCATTTTTGCGAGGGCGAACATGGCCCATCGCCTCTCAACCCCCGAAAACACGCCGGACCTTTTCGCGCATGCCAGCCCGCACGGACGCCAAAGCGCGGCCCCTGAACGCGGTTTGGCGCCTGGTTCCGGGCCTTTCCCGACGATGCGGTAAAGGCTGATACGTCCTCTTGCAAGGGACTGCCTTGACGGAACTCGCGTTGAAACCGGCGCCCCGCGCAGGCGGGCACGGGGCGCGCGCATGTGGCGCCAGCGTCAGCGCAGGATATCCAGCACGCCTTCGGTCAGCAGCCGCGCGACCATGGCTTCGGTCAGAAACCCGGTCACCGGCAGATCGGAGGCGCGCTGATAGCGACGGATCGCGCGGCGCGTCTGGCGGTCGAAGCGGCCATCTTGCGGTCCCGGTTCAAGGCCCAGGGTTGCCAGCCGCCGTTCGATGAGGACCCGCGTGAATTGCGGCAGGTTCAGCGCCGCCTCGCGGGCGCGCTCGGCCTCCAGATCCACTTCGGGCTCTTGCGGGGCCTGCAGCTGCGCGATGCGCGCCCGGGCTTCGTCGGCGAATGACCCCGTTGGGAAGTCGCGCAGATACCCCTGATAGGCCGCGATCGTGTCCAGTTGCACGGCGCCATCCCAGGCCGCGCGATCGCGCGCCTCGGCGGCGGCCCGGCGGTCGGCTTCGATCCGGTCCAGGCGCTCTTGCGCGACGTTCGCGAAGATGCCGTCCGGGAACCGCTCAAGATAGGCGCGAAGCCCCACCTCGTCCTGGCCCGAGCCGGTATCGCGCCAATAGGCCCTGTCGCGGCGCTCCTCGGCCTGCTGACGCGCGCGGGCCTCGGCCTCCAGCTGCGCGGCGCGCTGCGCGCCCTGCTGCGCCAGGCTGAAGATCTGCGCGCGGTCCAGGAACCCGGTCGCGGGAATGCCGTTGGCCCCCTGCCACGCACGGATTGCCGCGCGCGTGAGGCGGCCGAAGAGGCCGTCGATCCCGCGTGGATCAAATTCCAGGATCGTCAGATCGCGCTGGATTGCCCGCCGTTCGTTGCGCGACAGGCCCAGGGCCGCCTCGATCCGTT
>CAJQNQ010000124.1 GCA_905479725.1 uncultured Paracoccaceae bacterium
GATGACGCCGGGCTGAGTATCGTCCGGACGCATGAAGAAAAGAACGGATGCGGGGCCCCTGGGGCCCCGCGTTTCGTTCAAGGGCCGAGCCCGGCGCGACGGTGCGGTCAGTGTTTCGCCAGCGATTCGGCGACGAAGGCCTGGATCTGCGCTGACGGACGTGCCCCGGCCAGCCGCGCAACCTCGCGCCCCTTGTGGAACAGGATAAAGGCCGGAATGCCCCGAATGTTGTAGCGCACCGTCGCATCCGGGTTGGACTGGGTATTGATCTTGGCCAGCCGGACCTTGGGTGACAGCGCCCGCGCCGCCGCCTCGAATTCGGGCGCCATGGCCCGGCAGGGCCCGCACCACGGCGCCCAGAAATCGACCAGCAGCGGCAAGCCATCATTGCGCGCGGCTTTTTCCAGCGTCTGGAAATCCAGCGTCGCGACCTTGCCACCGTTCAATCCGGCGCCGCAGATCCCGCAATTCGGGTTTGCGTCGATCTTGTTCGTGGGCAGCTGATTGACTTGCCCGCATTCAGTGCAGGTCACTTTGATCCTGGTGCTCATGCCAACCCTTTGCATTCTATGATTTGAATGTGATGTGGGCAACGGGAGCCGCGCTGTCAAGACCCTGCGCGGGGCGGGCGGGACCTGTAGACCGGAAGCCGCCAGCCGAACGCCAGCGATCCGGCGCGCAACAGAAAGGTGACCGCCGCGCAGGCCAGCAGCGCCACCGGAACCGAAAACCCGATAAACGCCAGCGAGACGGCAACAAGTGCGCCGGCGAATGCCGCCGTCAGATACAACTCGCCCTGCCGCAGGACCAGCGGCACCTCGTTGCAGACCACGTCGCGCATCAAGCCGCCCATGGCGCCCGTCGTCATGCCCATGATCAGCACAATCGCCGGGCCATGCCCCAGCGACCAGGCCACGCCAACCCCGGCGGGCACGGCGACAGACAAGGCGCCGGCATCCAGCCAGTCCAGCGCCGTGCGCCGCGATTCCAGCAGATGCGCCAGAAAGAACACCCCCACGGCCGCGCCGCTGGCGGTGCCGATATACCACGGGTTCGCCACCCAGAACACGGTGTCGCGGTTCAGCAGGACATCGCGCAGCGTGCCGCCGCCGACTGCTGTCAGGCTGGCGATGAACAAGAATCCGACCAGATCCAGCTGTGCCCGACTGGCCGCCAGCGCGCCGGTCAGCGCGAACACAAACACCGACAGGTAGTCCAGCGCAACCAGCAGGGTCATGCCGACGCCGCCGACTTGAACGGGGCCATGCCTTCGCGCGCAAGCTCGTCGGCGCGCTCATTCTCGGCGTGTCCCGCGTGACCCTTGATCCATTTCCAGGTCACGTCATGCGCCGCCTGCGCCGCGTCCAGCCGCTGCCACAGATCGACATTCTTGACCGGCTTCCTGTTCGCTGTCTTCCAGCCATTGCGCTTCCAGCCATGGATCCAGCCGGTCACGCCATTCTTCACATAGGCCGAATCCGTGGTGATGGTGATGGCCGAACGCCGTGTCAGCGCCTCGAGCGCCGAAATCGCCGCCATCAGTTCCATGCGGTTGTTGGTGGTCTCGGCCTCGCCGCCCTTCAGGGTGCGCTCCTTGACGATCACGTCGCCGTTCACCGCCCGCATCAGAACGCCCCAGCCGCCGGGGCCGGGATTGCCCGAACACGCGCCGTCGGTCCATGCCAGAAGGTCAGTCATCGGCGCTTGCCCTGGCCAGAAGGGTGATCCCGGGGTCATTGGTGCCCGCCAAGCCTTTTTCGACAAAGCTGTTTTCCCATACCGGCACCATCCCCGCCCCGGCCAACAGATCGCCCAGTTCCTCGCGGGTGACAAAGGTGTATTTCCGCCCCAGGCGATCGCGCTTTTCGCCCTGGCCCAGTTTCATGCCGATGTGAAAATGCCCGCCCGGCTTCAGCGCCTTGCGGATCGCGGCGATGTGCTTGGGCAAGGCGGCGCGCGGGGCGTGCAGCAAGCTGAAATTGGCCCAGACGCCATCATATCGGCCGGTGGCCGTCACGTCTTCAAATGTGCCCAAACGTGCCCGAACGCCATGGCTGACAGCCATGTCCACCATGGCTTGCGTCGCGTCCATCGCCTCGACGTCAAAGCCCGCCGCCATCAGCGCCACCGCCGCGCCGCCCGGGCCACAGCCCAGATCCAGCACACGCCCGCCTGGCGGCAGGGCGGCGATGAACTTCAACAATGCGCGGTCGGGCGCCTCGGATGCAAAACAGGCAGCGTATTCGGCGGCCCGCGCCTGATAGACGGCCAGGGTTTCGGCATCGGTTGTCATGCCGGTGTCCTGAGCACACGCGGAACCTTGAATTCCACATGCTCGACAGCGGTCTCGACGATTTCCCGGGTCAGGTCAAAACGCTGCGCGAACGCGTCGATGACCTCGTCGATCAGAACCTCGGGCGCGCTGGCGCCGGCCGAAAGCCCGACCGCGCGAATCCCCTCCAGCGCGCGCCAGTCGATGTCGCTCGCGCGCTGGATCAGTTGCGCGTAATCGCAGCCGGCGGCGCGCGCCACTTCGACCAGGCGCCTGGAATTCGACGAATTCGGCGCGCCGATCACCAGCATCGCGTCGATGCGCCCGGCGATTTCCTTGACCGCCGCCTGCCGGTTGGTGGTGGCGTAGCAGATGTCTTCCTTGTGCGGGCCGACGATGGCGGGAAAGCGCGCCTGAAGGGCGGCGACGATCCCGATCGTGTCATCGACGCTGAGCGTGGTCTGCGTGATGAAGGCCAGCCGCTCCGGGTCGCGCGGTGTCAGGCCGGCCACGTCCTCGGCTGTTTCGACCAGCAGCACCTCACCCTCGGGCAGTTGGCCCATGGTGCCCACGGTTTCCGGGTGCCCGGCATGGCCGATCATCACCATCTGCAACCCGTTCTCGAAATGGCGCTCGGCCTCGATATGCACCTTGCTGACCAGGGGGCAGGTGGCATCCACGAACACCATTTGACGCGCCTGCGCGGCGGCGGGCACGGATTTTGGCACACCATGCGCGGAGAAGATCACCGGGCGGTCATCGGGGCATTCGTCCAGTTCCTCGACAAACACCGCGCCCTGTTCGCGCAGGCCGTCCACGACGAATTTGTTGTGCACGATTTCGTGACGCACATAGACCGGCGCCCCCCATTTGGCGATGGCCAGTTCAACAATCTTGATGGCGCGGTCGACACCGGCGCAAAAGCCACGCGGTGCGGCCAGATACAGGGTCAGGGGCGGTTTGGTCATTGGGGCCTCCGGTTTTGCCCACAGGTAAGGCTTCTGATGCACGGGGTCCAGCCGGGATCAGGTCAGAAACCCATCGGAATTCGCGGCGCCCGACGCTCCGGGTTGGCCTTATCCGCGCCGCTGGCAGGGGGTGGCAGATGTCATCAGGGCGCCGAGCGCCAGCGCTAGCCTAACCGAACAGCCCTGCCGTGATCGCCGCCAGCACGATATAGCGGCCGGTCTTTGCCGCGCCGACCAGCAGCGCGAACAGCCACAGCGGCGTGCGCATTGCGCCCGCCAGAACCGTGGTCACCTCGACCACGGGCATCCAGCTGAGCAGCAATGTCCAGATACCCCAGCGGTCCCACCAGCCCTGCGCGCGCCGAAATTGCGCATCGGGGATCCGCATCCAGCGATGCGCGCCCCGAGTTTCCAATTGCGCGCCGACCCAGTAGTTGACAAATGCGCCCAGTGTGTTGGCGATCGAAGCCACGACCACCATTACCCATGCCGGGGCAATGCCGCCGATCTGCAAGCCGACAAACAGCACTTCGGAGTTGAACGGGATCAGCGTGGCCGCCATGAAGGCGGCCCCGAACAGCCCGGCCAACGCGAGAAAGACACTCAGCTGCTGTGTTCCGCTTCGGCCGGTTGGTCCTCATCGCGGATCGGGCGCGGTTCACGCGGGGGGCGGCCGATCACGTCGCGCAGCTCGTCCAGCTCGATGAAGTTATCGGCCTGACGCCGCAGTTCGTCGGCGATCATCGGCGGCTGGCTGCGGATGGTCGAAACGACCGATACGCGCACCCCCTGACGTTGCAGCGACTCGACCAGCGGCCGGAAATCCCCGTCCCCGGAAAACAGCACGGCATGATCCATGCGCGGCGCGATTTCCATCGCGTTCACGGCAAGTTCAATATCCATGTTGCCCTTGACCTTGCGTCGGCCCATGGAATCCGTGAATTCCTTGGCCGGTTTGGTGACCATCGAATAGCCATTGTAGTTCAGCCAGTCGACCAGCGGGCGAATCGGTGAATAGTCGTCATTTTCCAGCAACGCGGTGTAGTAATACGCGCGTAACAGCTTGCCACGGCGCATGAATTCCTGTCGCAGAAGCTTGTAGTCGATTTCGAATCCAAGCGCCTTTCCGGCAGCGAACAAATTTGCCCCGTCGATGAACAGTGCAAGGCGCTCATCTTTGTAAAACATTGTTCTTCCTTTCAAAGCCGCGACATTCCACTATCGCGACCACGCAAATCCATCGTGTCGCAGCGCGTTCCTGACAAGCGGCGCCGAAGGGGCGCCAACACCTGCCGCAGACCGAACGGGACACTAATTGTGACGATTGCCACCCGCAACTCTTACATGATCGCCTTGGGCAGTAACGCAACGGACGTCATACATTCCAACTGTGCCGTACTTAAGGATGCGTTGTCGCGGTTCAACGAGTCATCACTAAAAGTCGATCTCGTCAGCGATTTCTGGCGCACGCCCGCGTTTCCCGCAGGGGCGGGGCCGGATTTTGCCAATGCCTGCGCGCAGGTCAGCGGGCCCGCTTCGCCGAACGATGTGTTGAAATGCCTGCACAGGATCGAGTCGGAGATGGGACGGGTGCGCGAACGGCGTTGGGGCCAGCGGGTGATCGACCTGGATCTTCTGGCGGCAGGCGATCTTATCATGCCGGACGCGCCCACGCTGTCCCATTGGATCGACCTGCCGTTGGCCGAGCAACAGCAACAGGCGCCGGACCGGTTGATCCTGCCCCATCCGCGCCTGCAGGATCGGGCCTTCGTGCTTGTGCCGCTGGCTCAGGTGGCGCCCGATTGGCGCCACCCGGTGCTGGGGCGCACGGTCACCCAGATGCGCGATGCGCTGGATCCGGTGGCGCTGGCCGACATGCATGTGATTTGAGTGTCTCGGCAGCGTCTGCAAAGCTTGTGTTCGGTAAAAAATGGCGGTATTGGAGACCGCTTGACCCTTCCCTTTGCTGCGAATGGAGTGCTGCATGGCCCGCGTTACGGTCGAAGATTGCGTTGACAAGGTTCCGAACCGCTTTGAGCTGGTGATCCTGGCGGCCCACCGCGCGCGTGAAATCGCAGCGGGTTCGCCGCTGACGATCGATCGCGACAACGACAAGAATCCGGTCGTTTCGCTGCGTGAGATCGCGGACGAGACCCAGCGGGCGGATGATCTGCGCGAGCGTCTGATCGAAAGCATGCAGACCCAGAACGAGGTCGACATGCCCGAGGAAGACGACATGGCGATGCGTATGGGCGGCGGTCAGCCCGATCGCCCGGCGCTGGACGACATGAGCGAAGAGCAGATGCTGCGCCAGTTGGTGGCAGCGCAGAGCGACCAGAACTGAACCGGAAAAGGGCAGGATCGACAATTGATCACGCCCGATGACCTTGTTGCCCTGATCCGCAACTACAATCCGACCTGCGACGAGGCGCTGATCCGCCGCGCCTGGAACTACGGCGCGGCGATGCATGACGGGCAGCTTCGGCATTCCGGCGCGCCTTATTTCACGCATCCCGTGGCTGTCGCGTCCTTGCTGACGGAAATGCGGCTGGATGACGCGACAATCATCACCGCGCTGCTGCACGACACGATCGAAGACACAAAATCCACCTATGCCGAAGTTGAAACCCTGTTCGGTCATGAAGTCGCCGAGCTGGTTGATGGCGTCACCAAGCTTACCAATCTTCAACTGTCGTCGTCCGAGGCCAAGCAGGCCGAGAACTTCCGCAAGCTGTTGATGGCCATGTCGCGCGATCTGCGCGTCATCCTGGTCAAGCTGGCCGACCGTCTGCACAACATGCGCACCATCAAGTCGATGCGCCCTGACAAGCAGGCGCAAAAGGCGCGCGAGACGATGGAGATCTATGCCCCGCTGGCCGGGCGCATGGGGATGCAATGGATGCGCGAGGAGCTGGAGGACCTGGCCTTCAAGGTTCTCAATCCCGAGGCCCGCAATTCCATCCTGCGCCGGTTCATCACGCTACAACGCGAATCGGGCGATGTGATATCGCGCATTACCGCGGACATGCGTCTGGAACTGGACAAGGCCGGGCTGGACGGAACCGTCTATGGCCGCGCCAAGAAGCCCTATTCGATCTGGCGCAAGATGCAGGAAAAGAACCTGACATTTTCGCGGTTGTCCGACATCTACGGGTTTCGGGTAATCGTCGATGACGTGGCGCAGTGCTACGCGGTTCTGGGCCAGATCCATCAGCGCTGGCGGGCGGTTCCGGGCCGGTTCAAGGACTATATCAGCCAGCCCAAGAACAACGGCTACCGGTCCATTCACACCACGGTTTCCGGACGTGACGGCAAGCGGGTCGAGGTTCAGATCCGCACCCGTGAAATGCACGAGGTCGCCGAGGCGGGGGTTGCCGCGCATTGGGCCTATCGGGATGGAACGCGCGCCGCCAACCCGTTTGCCGTGGACCCGGCGAAATGGGTGGCGACGCTGACTGAACGTCTGGACAGCGCCGAGGATCACGACGAATTCCTCGAACATGTCAAGCTGGAGATGTATTCCGACCAGGTGTTCTGTTTCACGCCCAAGGGTGACGTGATCCAGCTGCCGCGCGGCGCCACACCGCTGGACTTCGCCTATGCCATTCACACGCGGATCGGCAATGCCACCGTCTCGGCCAAGGTGGACGGGCTGCGCGTTCCCTTGTGGACGCGGCTGCGCAATGGCCAGTCGGTCGAGATCATCACCGCCGAAGGGCAACGCCCGCAGGCCAGCTGGATCGAACTGGTCCATACCGGGCGCGCCAAATCGGCCATCCGCCGGTCCCTGCGCGAGGAGGACCGCGAGCGGTTCATCCGGCTGGGCCGCGAATTGTCGCGCGTTTCTTTCGAGGGGATGGGGCGCAGGCTGACCGACAAGGCACTGACCACCGCGGCGCGAGCCTTGGCACTGAAGGACGCCGATGATCTGCTGGCGCGGATCGGATCCGCCGAGATCAGCGCCCGTGCGGTTGTCGCGCAGCTTTACCCTGAACTGGCGACATTGCCCGAGGGTGAAGTCGATGCCGAGCGCCCGGTCGTCGGTCTGGAGCCCGATCAGCGGTTTCGCCGCGCCAACTGCTGCCAGCCCGTGCCCGGGGAGCGGATCGTCGGCATCACCTATCGCGGCAAGGGCGTGCTGGCCCATGCCATCGATTGCGAGGTTCTGGCGTCGCTCGAATCCCAGCCGGATCGGTGGATCGACCTGCATTGGCTCGACGGCAAGCACCCGCCGGTTCATGCCGTGTCGCTGCAATTGACGATCCCCAACAGCGCCGGTGTTCTGGGCCGGGTCTGCACGTTGATCGGCGAAAATCAGGCTAACATTTCGGATCTGCACTTTTTGGACAGAAAGCCCGATTATTTTCGCATTTTTGTCGAACTCGACGTATCAGATGCCCAACACCTGCACAGAATCCTGACTATCCTTTCGGCAGAAAACGACATTGCCGAAGCCATCCGCGTTCGAGACCCGAAACGCCAACCCTGAGACCGGACAGCCGCGCGTGATATTCAAGCGCAGAAACCCCAAAGGCCTGCTGCGCACCATCGCAGAATTCTTTTGGCCACGTGGCGGATGGCGCCGCGCCGGAACGTATGTGCTTCACCGCATGCGGCGCCTGCCCGATTCCCCAGAACGGATTTGCCGGGGAATTGCGCTGGGCAGCTTTGTGTCTTTCCTTCCGCTTTACGGGCTGCATTTCGCTTCGGCCGCGCTGATCGCGTGGATATTCCGCGGGAACATTCTGGCGGCGCTGCTGGGCACGTTTTATGGCAATCCGATCACCTTCCCGGTCATGGCCGTCAGCGCCATTGAACTGGGCAATTGGCTGCTGGGCAGGACAACGCCGGTCACCTTCGCCGAGGTGATGTCCGCTATCGGACAAGCCAGCGGGGAATTGTGGAGCAACCTGATTTCGGGGGTCACCGCTGGGTCGGTGCACTGGTATTCGCTGGCCGAATTCTTCTGGCAGGTGTTTTTTCCCTACGTGATCGGCGGGGTGATCATTGGCGCGCCCTCGGCACTGGCGATCTATTTCCTGCATCTGCCGCTGGTGCGCGCCTATCAGCGGGGCCGCCAGAAGCGGCTCAAGCAGCGGTTTGAAGAGGCGCGCCGCCGCCAGCGCAGCACCGAAACCGGAGACGAGACATGAGCCAGAGGCCCCTCAGACTGGGTGTGAATATTGACCATGTGGCGACGTTGCGCAATGCGCGTGGCTCGGCCTATCCGGACCCGGTTCGCGCCGCATTGGTTGCGCAGGCGGCGGGCGCCGACGGCATCACCGCGCATCTGCGCGAAGACCGCCGTCACATCATCGACGCGGATATCGAGTCCCTGATGGCGCGCATCGAAATTCCGCTGAATTTCGAAATGGCCGCAACGGACGAGATGCAGGCGATTGCCCTGCGACACCGGCCCCACGCCGTCTGCCTTGTCCCCGAAAAGCGCGAAGAGCGCACGACCGAGGGCGGGTTGGACGCTGCTGCCGATGACAACCGCCTGACGGATTTTGTCGCCCCGCTGCGCGAAGCCGGGTGCCGCGTGTCGCTGTTCGTCGGCCATGATCCGCGCCAGATCGAAGCCGCACGGCGGATTGGCGCACCGGTGGTGGAACTGCACACCGGCCGCTATTGCGATCTGGTTGCGCAGGGCGCGCCCGAGGAGGCCGCGCTGGAACTGGCGGCGCTGATGACCGGTGCACGTCTGGCCCATTCCCTTGGGCTGGAAGTGCATGCAGGCCACGGTTTGAGCTTTGCCACCGTGCAGCCCTTCGCCGCGACACCGGAAATCCGCGAGCTGAATATCGGGCATTTCCTGATCTCCGAAAGCGTGTTCATGGGGCTTGGCCCGGCGATCACCGAAATGCGCCGCCTGATGGACGAGGCGCGCGGCTGAGGCGGACCTGGCAGCGCCGGCGCGGCCCGGCCAGCACCCCATTGCCCCATGGGCTGGTCTGGGCGATGATCGCGGGCAAAGACGCGCGGATGAAAGGGGATGACATGCGACGAGCGACGCTTTCCTTGGCCCTGATGGCCGTCTCTGTGGTGCCGGTCGCGGCGACCGCGCAAGTGGTAAGCGCGTGTGGGTGGATCGGCTCGCCCGCCAATATCATGGAGCCGTGGGAGGCCAATACCCGCAGCTTCGCCAATGGCAATATCCGCGTCGCCCGGGTCGATACCGGCGGTGAGCCGGTCTGCTGTTCGTCCTACCTGCTGGTGCTGTCGCCATCGGGCGAGTCCGATGGCCCGTCATTTCGCCAGTGCCGCATTGTGTCGGCTCAGCCCGGGCAAGGTTTTTTCGATGTCGACATTGCCGGCATTGCCGCCAGCTACGATCCCCGTCAGGGCCTGCTGCTGTCGGTTCCCGTGGCGGAATGGCACCCGGGCATGGAAACCGGCGCCCCGCCGATCCGCGACCGGCTGGACATTCGTATCAATCAGGCCACCGGATCGGTGACAACCGAATGAGCGCCTGACATGATCCTGGGTGTCGGCACCGACCTGGCCAATATCGAGCGGATCGCCGGAACGCTCGAGCGATTCGGCGATCGCTTCCGTCGGCGCGTGTTCACCGAGGTCGAATTGCGCAAGGCCGCGCGCCGCAAGGACGAGGCCGGCACGCTTGCCAAGCGCTGGGCGGCGAAAGAGGCTTGTTCCAAGGCGCTGGGCACGGGTCTGGCGATGGGGATTTCCTGGAAGGACATGGGCGTCATCAACCGCCGCGGCGGGCAGCCGACGATGGTGCTGACCGGCTGGGCCGCGGACCGGCTGGCGCAGATGACGCCGGACGGGCATGTGGCCGAGGTGCATGTCAGCCTGACGGATGACCACCCGTGGGCACAGGCTTTCGTGGTGATCGAGGCGCTGCCGGTGCCGCCGGGGTAGGGCGGGGTTTCACCCCGCCTTGGGTGCGCGGATGGTGGGGTGAAACCCCGCCCTACGGCTCGTCCTCGAACAGGGTCGCCTGGGGCGCGGGTCGCGGGGCGTTCAGCCCCAGATGCTGCCACGCCTTGCCCGTCAACATGCGTCCGCGCGGTGTTCGGGCGACAAGGCTTTGTTGCAGCAGGAAGGGTTCGATCACTTCCTCTATTGCGTCGCGGCTTTCGGACAGGGCGGCGGCGATGGTTTCCACGCCCACCGGACCCCCGCCATACCCCTCGGCCAGCAGCAACAGATAGCGCCGGTCTGCGCCGTCCAGCCCCAGATGATCCACGCCCAGCCGGGTCAGGGCGTCGTCGGCCAGTGCCCGGCTGACCGTTCCATTGCCTTCGACCAGCGCAAAATCCACCACCCGCCGCAGCAGGCGCCCGGCAATGCGCGGCGTTCCCCGGGCGCGGCGGGCAATCTCCTTCACGCCGTCCTCATGCGCCTGCACGCCCAGCAGCCTGGCGCCCCGGGCGACGATCTGGCAAAGCTCGGGCTCGGAATAGAACTGCAACCGCGTCGGAATGCCGAAGCGGTCGCGCAGCGGCGTTGTCAGCAGGCCCATGCGCGTGGTCGCGCCGACCAGCGTGAAGGGCTGTAATTCGATCCTTACGGTGCGCGCGGCCGGACCTTCGCCAATCACCAGATCCAGCTGGAAATCCTCCATCGCCGGATACAGCACCTCTTCGACGGCCGGGTTCAGGCGGTGAATCTCGTCGATGAACAACACGTCTCGCGCTTCCAGATTGGTCAGGATCGCCGCAAGATCGCCTGCCTTGGCCAGCACCGGCCCCGAGGTCATGCGAAACCCCACGCCCAGTTCCCGCGCCATGATCTGTGCCAGTGTCGTCTTGCCTAGCCCGGGCGGACCATAGAACAGCGTGTGGTCCATCGCCTCTTCGCGCATCCGGGCGGACTGGATGAAGACCTTCAGGTTCGCGCGCGACTCCTGCTGGCCGATGAACTCGTCCAGCATCTGCGGGCGCAGGGCGCGGTCCGCATCCTCGGGCTGGA
>CAJQNQ010000125.1 GCA_905479725.1 uncultured Paracoccaceae bacterium
TGGGATCGGACTTCTTCTTTCAGTTGATGTTCGCCGCCGCCACCGCCTCGATCGTTTCGGGCGCGCTGGCCGAACGTATCAAACTGTGGCCGTTCCTGATCTTCACCATCATCCTGACCGGTCTGATCTATCCGATCCAGGCCTCATGGAAATGGGGCGGCGGTTTCCTGGGCGCGGATGACGGGTTCATCGCAACCACCTTCGGCCAGGTCTTTCAGGATTTCGCCGGATCGACCGTGGTCCATTCGGTCGGCGGCTGGGCGGCCCTGGCAGGGGCGCTGATCCTGGGTCCGCGTCTGGGCAAATACGGCAAGGATGGCCGTGTGAACCCCTTCCCCGGTTCCAACCTGACGCTGGCCACGCTGGGCACGTTCATCCTGTGGATGGGGTGGTTCGGCTTCAACGGCGGCTCGCAGCTTTACATGGACACGGCCGCCAATGTCGCCGATATCAGCCGCATCTTCGCCAATACCAACGCCGGTGCAGTGGGGGGTGCAATCGCCACGCTGATCCTGACGCAACTGCTTTACAAGAAGCCTGACCTGACGATGGTGCTGAACGGCGCTTTGGCCGGTCTGGTGTCGATCACCGCAGAACCGCTGACGCCCACGCTGGGACAAGCCACGTTGATCGGCATGGTCGGCGGCGTGATCGTGGTCTTTGCCGTGCCGTTCCTGGACAAGCTGAAAATCGACGATGTGGTCGGCGCGATCCCGGTTCACCTTGGCGCCGGTATCTGGGGCACCTTCGCCGTGCCGTTCACCAATGACAGCGCCACGTTCGGCGGTCAGATCGCCTCGATCGTGATTGTCGGCGTGTTCGTGTTCTTCGTGTCGCTGGTCTTGTGGTCGATCCTCAAGGCCACGATGGGCCTGCGTGTCTCGGAAGATGACGAGATCGCCGGGCTCGACAAGGCCGAACTGGGGATGGAGGCTTATCCCGAATTCTCGAACGGATAACACCTTTCCCATTCGAGACACCTTGCCCGGGCCCCAGCGGTCCGGGCTTTTTTGCGCAAGAACACGGGCGCGCCACCCAGGCACGCGCAAAACCGGACTCGCGCATGGCCACGCCTCAGGGCTGGCGCCCGCAAGAGCATGTTTTCGAAGGGAGAGTGTTGCGCCGCAGATCCGGCTTCAGGCGGATCTGCGTGTATCGTGCGGCCAGTTCAGGACGGTGCGCGCATGGTATCGCCATGAACCAGTTGCGGGGTCAGTTCCACGCGGTGCCCGCCGATCACGCCGCCCTGATCCTTGCCGGCGATGATATTCGCGGCCTGCACGCCGATTTCATGGCGACAAGCGTCAATGGTGGCCAGTTTCATCGGCAGGCCATCGAGAAAATCAACCCCGTTGAAGCCGGCCATGCCCAATTGTCCCGGAATGTCATACCCCTTTGACAGGCAATACAACAGCCCGCCCGCGCCGATCATATCATTGGAATAATACAGAAAATCAAGATCAGCTGTGCGGCTCAGGATGGCCTCGGTCATCTCGCGGCCCTTTTTCAGGGCCGAACCGCCAGAGTAGAGTTCGGTGTCGGCCAGTTCCAGACCATGCGTCGCCAGACCATCCGTCAGTCCCTGCATCCGTTTGCGCGCCCGGTGATCCGAAGTCATCTTGCTGCCCAGAAAGCCGATCCGCCGGTAGCCCGCCGCAACAATCGCATCGGCCATCTGCATGCCCGCCAGACGGTGCGAAATGCCGACCACGGAATCGATCGGCGTGCCATCGCTGTCCATGATCTCGACAATCGGGATGCCGGCGTTCTCCAGCATGGCGCGCGCCGCGTCGGTATGCTCCAGCCCGGCGATTATTGCCCCCGAAGGCCGCCAGGACAGCATCTCATACAGCACTTCCTCTTCCTTTTCCGCACTGTAACCCGTGACGCCGAACACCGGTTGCAGCCCGGTATCATCCAGAGCCTCGGAAATTCCGGTCAGCACCTCGGGGAATACCATGTTGGACAGGGACGGCACGATCACCGCCACCAGATTGACCTGCTGCGACGCCAGGCCACCGGCGATCTTGTTGGGCACATAACCCAGCGCGCGGGCCGTATTCAGCACCTTTTCGCGCGTCGCGGGGGAAACATCCTCGCGGTTGCGCAAAACCCGGCTGACCGTCATTTCGCTCACGCCGCAGGCTTCCGACACATCGCGCAGGGTCAGGGGGCGGCGGATCTCGGGCTGGCGCGTCTGGCTCATGATGGCGGGGGCTCCTGTATGTGCTCCGGGGATCGGGGCAGTCATGTTAGCCATATCATACTAGAACGCCCTTGGCCGCACTGGCAAGCAGATGCAGCGCATGCGGTCGCCTTGCGGACGACAGATCCCGGCATTCCCGGTCTTGCCTTGCCCGCGCGATCAGGCCAATAACAGGAAACGGCCCCGTGGCTCAACTGGATAGAGCAGCCCCCTCCTAAGGGGCAGGTTGCAGGTTCGAATCCTGCCGGGGTCGCCACTCAATATTCTGGATGGTATTTACCCTTTTTGCCAGAGATAATACCTTTGAGATCGCAGGGGAGGGGCTCGTGAAAGCGCAGGCACCGAGGAAGACAAGCTATGACGTTGTGATCATTGGTGGTGCGATGATGGGATCGTCTGCCGCGTGGTTCTTGTCGGATGACGATGACTTTGATGGTT
>CAJQNQ010000126.1 GCA_905479725.1 uncultured Paracoccaceae bacterium
TTATGTGGACAAAACCGGAACATTTCAAGCGTTCTTTTCCTGATCGCCAGAATTTCCGTTAACCGTTAAGAAATGGTTCACGCGCGACAGTGGCGTGACAGAGCCTGCTGCGCGTTCTGGCCGTCCTGCCTGCACCCGGGCCGCTTATTGCATGCGCAAGGCACCATCGAGCCGCACGCATTCGGCGTTCAGATAGGGCGATTCGATCATGAAGCGGGCCAACCGCGCGTATTCCTCGGGCTTGCCCAGACGTTTGGGAAAGGTCACGTCAGCCGCCAGGGCCACGCGCGCGTCCTCGGGCAGGCCCATCAGCATGGGCGTCAGGAACAGCCCCGGCGCGATGGTGTTCACGCGGATCCCCACCGACGCCAGATCCCGTGCGATGGGCAGCGCCATGCCCGCGACACCGGCCTTGGATGCCGAATAGCCCGCTTGCCCCTTCTGCCCATCGAACGCCGCGACAGAGGCCGTGTTGACGATCACCCCGCGTTCCCCGTCCTCATTGGCGGCGTTGTTGGCCATGGCCTCGGACACCAGGCGGATGCAGTTGAACGTGCCCACCAGGTTCACGTCGATCACCCGCTTGAACAGGTCCAGCGGGTGCGCCCCGTCCCGGCCCACCGTCTTGATCGCAACGGCGATGCCAGCGCAGTTCACAAGCGCGTTCACGCCGCCCATAAGTGCCTGCGCCGCCGCCAGTCCGGCCTTTACGGAGTCTTCGTCGGCCACGTCGACCTGCGCGAACCCGGCGCCGATTTCGGCGGCGAATTCTGCGCCGCGCTTGGCGTCGCGGTCAAAGATGGTGACCTGTGCGCCGCTGTCGCGCAGCACCTGCGCGGTGGCGGCCCCAAGGCCCGAGGCCGCCCCGGTGACAATCGCCTTGACCTGTGAAATTTCCATGACTTCCCCCACGGGCTGAATTGAACGCTTGTTCATGAGTGCCCGAGCGGAGCGCCTGTGTCCAGAAGAACGCCGCGTGCCGACGGGACGTTTGCGCTCAGGTCCGGGCCTTCTCGAACGCCGTCCAGGCGGCCTCGAATCGCGCGAAGTCAAAGCCCGGCGCGCGCGCGGCGTTCAGCACGATCCCTTCGGTAGCCAGCAGCTTTTCAATCGCGGCGCCGATTTCAGAAACATAGGCCGCGTCGATCACCACGGCGCCGTGACGGTCGGCATGGACCAGTTCATCCGGGCGGATTGTCAGGCCAAAGACTTCGACCTCCACGGCAATCTCTCGCACATGGACAAAGCCGTGGCTGGGGCCGACGGAACCCGCAATCACCGGAAAGCCATCAGGCAGATCGCCCAGATCGCGCATCACGCCGTTGGTCAGCGCGCCGGACAGGCCAAAACCCTTGTGCACGCTGGTGTTGATCTCGCCCCAATAGGCGCCGATGCCGTCCGGGCCATCCATGTCCTGCACCACGGCAAGCGCCGGGCGCGGGCCTTCGGCCATGTATTTGTAGTAGGCCATGCGGCGTGCGCGCACCACATCGGGATCGTCTGACGATGGCGCAAGCGCGGCAATTTTCGCCGTTCGGGCATAGCCGACAATGGCCCCGGCGCCCGGGTCCGAACACAGCGGCGTGCCACGTGTGAACCGGTCGAAACCGCGTTTGCCTTCGACCACTTCGATGGCGTTGCATACCGTCGGCGTATCGACCCGCCGCAGCAGGTCCAGGGTGTCTTGATCCATCAGTCCTCCAACCAGCGGAGCAGCGCCGCCGTTGTCTTTTCAGGGTTTTCCAGGGTGGACAGATGCCCGGCATCGGGCACGATTGTCAGCACCGATTGCGGCATCAGCCTGTGCATCAGTTCGTGCCGGTCCAGCGGGCACAGCCGGTCATGTTCGCCCATCAGGACCAGCGCCGGGCCGTGAAAGGCGCGCAGCGTGTCCTGCTGATCGGGCCGGTCGCGCAGGGCAATCGACTGGCGCGCGAACACATCGACGCCCAACGCCAGCGCCATGTCCATGCACAGGTCCAGAATGGCCTCACGCCCCGCGCCGGGGGCCAGGTAGTTGGGCTTCATCTCGTCACGCATGACGGTTTCCACGCCGTTGGCACGGGCCCGTTCAATCTGCGGCACCCGGTTGGCCTGAACTTCCGGTGCCTCGGCGCGTGGGTTGGTGTCCAGCAGGGCCAGCCGGTCCACGCGGTCTGGTGCCTGGCGCGCGACCTCCATCGCGACGATCCCGCCCATGCTCAGCCCCGCCAGCGCAAAGCGCGGCGGGGCGTGGGCCAGAACGTCGGCGGCCAGCGCCTGCACGCTGTCATGCTCGGTCACGGGTGAGACCTGCACCGCCCGCCGGCCCAGCGCCGCCATCTGCGGGGCGAACAACCGTCCGTCACACATCATGCCCGGCAACAGGACCAGCGGCAGGCTCATTTGACCAGCGCCGCCCCGTCTGCCAGTGCGCGCAGTTTGGCAAAGGCAATGTCCGGATCCACCGCGCCAAAGCCCGCGAAGGTGCCAAAGCCGCAATCGGACCCGGCAATCACCCGGTCAGTGCCGACGATATCGGCAAACCGCTGGATACGCTGCGCCACCAGTTCGGGGTGTTCGACAAAGTTGGTCGTCGTATCCACCACACCGGGCACCAACACCTTGTCGCCCGGGATATCGCCCTTGCGGTCGCGGAACACCGTCCATTCGTGGCCGTGACGCGGGTTCGAGGTCTCAAACAACACATACCGCGCCTTGGTGCTCATCAGCGTGTCGAACATCTTGGACATCGGAATGTCGCAGACATGCGGGCCTTCATAGTTGCCCCAGCAGATATGGATGCGCACCTTGTCCTGCGGCACGTCCGACAGCGCGTGGTTCAAGGCCTCGACATGCAGGTTGGCGACCTTGACGAACTCGTCATCCGACAGATCTGTAAACAGCATGTGGCGGCTCAGCGCCAGATCGGGGCAATCCAGTTGCAGATCCAGGCCCGAGGCGATGATGGTTTCATATTCGGCCTTCATCGCATCGGCCAGCGCGGCCAGATAGGCCTCGCGCGTGGGGTAATGCACGTTTTGCAGGAACAGGCTGATCACCCCGGGCGAGGCCGCGTTCATGAAACCGCGTTCCACGCCATGCGCCGCCATCGCCGCTTTCAGGTTGCTGATGTCCTTCTCCAGCTCGCCCTGCCCCTTGGATTTCACGTCCCCCACGCATTGCGGGCGGGCATAGGTCGGCGTGCCCCCACCATCGGCCAACCGCTTGAGGAAGCTGGGAAACAGCTTCAGGTCGGCGGGCGCGTTGCGATCGCTGTCGCCGGCGAACCCGGTGTAGCGATCCTTGACATAAGTGGCATAGCTGATCTTCGAGGTCTCGCCGTCGGACACGATCGACACGCCTGCCTCGACCTGCTTGCGCACGGTCTCGGACACCGCCGCCGTCATGCAGGCATCGAAGGCCCCCTGTTCGAAAGGCTCGCCGCGTTCGCGCGCGAAGATGAAATCGACGACATCCTGCGTGCGCGGCAGGCTTCCGACATGGGTGGTGGCGATGGTCATGGAGGAGGCTCCTTGGGGTCAATCGGTGGTCAGGGTCTGGCCGTTCCAGGTCCAGACCGCATCGCAGGCGCCATCGGCGCAGATGAAAGGGGTCGCAAACATTCGCAAGCCGGGCCGCCCGTCCGGGGCCAAGACCGGCTCGACATCGATGGCCAGAAATTCGAACGGGCGAATATAGGCACGGCTGGACATGAACACGTCGATCGAGCAGTTCGCAGCGCCGCAGAACCCACGGATATTGTCGGGCTGGCAATACACATCCGTGTAGTGGATGATGTAGTCGGGCGCGCCGTCACCATCCAGATCCCCGGCCTGACGAAGCGCACTGTCCTCGATCCGCGCCCGCCCGCCGCACATCTCGCGCACCTGCTGGGGGATGACCGCCGGAAGCTGGGCGATCGTCATGGCGGCCACCGGGGCTGGCGGCGCGGCTTGCGGTGAAACAAGGCCGGGCAAGGTCACGGGCGGCGTGCGCACCGCGCCGGCCGGCAGATCAAACCGCGGGATCCCCGCCAAGGGGGCGGGGCTGGCAGGGGTCTGGGGCTGTGGGGCGGGCGTTCCGGTGCCAATCGCGAAACGCGGTATGGCCGGGGCCGCAGGCGCGGGCGCGGGCATGGTCACGGGCGGCCGGTTGAAGCGGCTCAGGGCGGCGGGCACAGGGTGCCCTGTCTGCACCCAGCGATTGACGCAGGCCCGAAACCCGGTATCCAGCGCCGCGCCCAGACCCGCCACCGGAATGTCGCGGGCCACGCCTTCGGGCGTGGTCAGCACCAGGCTGCGCGCCTCGAAAAGCGCCTGCACCAGGGGTGCGGCCATGTTCAGGAAAACCGCGCTGCCCTGCAATTCGTTCAACTGGAAATCCGGCAGGACATAGGGCACACCATCGACCGTCAGCGTCACCCCGCGCTGCCACCACGGATCCTGCCAGGAGAACCAAGGCTCATAGACCCGGATATAGATCTCGTAGGGATCCGTCATGTGGCTTTCCTGGCTGCCGGTCTGCATCAGCGGCACCCCCTGCGGCGACGGAGCGGTGCAGGCAAAGCGCAACCCGGGTTCAGGCAGGCTGGCCGACCCGAAGATCAGCGAACCGTTATCCGTGCCGCTGCCCTGCCAGACCCCAACCGGTGTCTGAGCCGCGACCGGACCGAACGAAAACAGGGCCAAGACCCCCAATACGCCCAACCGGGCGGCGAGATTTTCTGCGCGTCGCGTTGTCATGGGTCGCTCCTCTTCTGGCCCGATCCGACAAGCTTGCGATGAAGAGAGGCGAACCGCAACCTTGGCCCGCGCGCCCTGCCGAGCGCCGGCTTGCCCGATCCGCTCCGGTTCAGGCCCCACTCCACGTCAGGCCCGGCGCGTCATCGGTGGCGATGATGTGGTAAAGCGCGGCATCGCCTGACATCGACGGCATCGCCGAATGGCCCAGGTTCTCGGGCACGCTCATTGTATCGCCGGGCGCCAGCACAGTGGACCCGCCCTCCCAATCCACGCGCCAATGCCCGGTGACCGGCATCAGAACCGACGGGCGGTCATGGGCGTGTTTCCTGTCGCTGGCCGAACCCCGGGTGATGAAATCCACCTCGAACCCCGGCTTGTCACGCAACAGGCCGGTTTCGCCGATCACCTTGACCGGCTTGCGGTCGGCCAGCGCGACCATGTCCCAATAGCGCGCAACATGGTTGGGCAGCACCTCGGCGGTTGTGGGCTCGGGCCGCTTGGCCAGGTCCCCGGCGCTCATCAGCGGCATGGGGTTCACGCCCTCGGGCAGGCGCTGCTGCTTCTTGGTGTCGTAAAGCTTGCCGTTGTCGCCCAGCACCAGGCCATGCGCGGCGGCATCCTCGATCACCTGCGGCGCCCACATCACGCCGCCGCCCGCGTCATCGCCGCCCAGAATGGCCATGATCATCCCGTAATCGGTGCCGATATTCTCGAACCCGCGAAAGATGCCCGTGGGGATGTTGAAGATATCGCCCGGCTCCAGCACCACCTCACCGGCATCGCCCCAGCGCCCCCAGAAGAACCGCCAGCGCCCTGACAGCACAAAGAACGCCTCGGCGGTGCGGTGATCGTGCAGCGAGTTGCGGCATTTGGGCGGCTGCCCCGCCGCGCCGATGTTGAACCCGTGCGGGATCGAGATATGCACATGCTGTTCGGGGCTTTCCGACACGCCGCCGCCGATGATCGTGAAGTTTTCCTTCTGGTTCGATCCGGGCGTATGCGCGTCGATGAAGGCGGTCTTGCACGGGCGCAATTCGCCATAACGCACGATGCGGGATTCCATGTCAGAGGGGGTCATAGATCACCTGTCTGCAAGAGGATCTGCTTCCAGATCGCGGTTTCATCAAAAAGCGTGAATTCCCGGCGCAGCCCCCGAGAGCCGAATTCCGCATGGGTCAGGCCCATGACGTGCACCTTCGCCCCGGTTGGACGGCCAAAGCGGCCCCAGCCGGAATGCACCCCGTCCAGCGACCATCGCAGGCTGGCGCGCGGGGGCATCAAGGGGTCATCGCGCCCGATCACATGGTGGATGCGGAACACGGCATCGGGGAGCGCGGCGCGCAGTCCCATCCAGAACTGATCCGCGCCGTCATGGCCTTCGGTATCCAGCCCGCCGGGGTAATGCAGCGCCGCACCCCGGTCATAGTCCGCCGGGATCGCCGTGAAATCTGCGCCGGCGATGCGCGTCAGGATGCTGGCCAGCCGTTGCCCCCAGGCGTTGTCGTTGCCAGTGCCGGAATAGGGGCCGGGCACGTCATTTGTGGGGGTGAAAGGCTTGACGCAAACCTCTGGCCCGCCTTCATCGCGGATCAATCGCCGGGCGTAGTCCTGTGCCGTGACGCCAAGCTGCCGCGCAATCGCGCCCTGATCGCGAACCAGCCATTCATCGTCGATCTGGTTGTTCACCGCGTGGCAATCGGCCAGAATGCGGTAGCGCAACCGCGCCCCGCTGGCCGGGCCATAAGCGCCCGAATACCGATGCGTCGCGGTCGAAATCAGGCGATGCGAGCTGAGGAACCCGCCGTCTTCCGCCGGGCACCAGATTACATCTTCCCCCAGCAACTGACGGTCCGGAAACTCGGCCAGCGTGGCCATCGTGGCGCCGATCACACCCTGGTTTCCGACCACCACAGACGCCGGTGACCGCACGACGATCCCGTCGGCGTAATACTGCTTCAGC
>CAJQNQ010000127.1 GCA_905479725.1 uncultured Paracoccaceae bacterium
TCGCGGCCACCGGCGAAACCGTGGTCCATCTGGCGGCTGGCGACCGTGCCCAGCCCGGGAAACAGGCGCGCTAGCCGCCTGGCGGACAGTTCTCCCGCTTGGGCACCCTGGCGAAAAATCGTCAGACGATTTGCGCGGGTCTGTTTTGCCGGGCTGGCGGGCGGGCGGCCATATGCTGCCCTGATAGCGATCAGCGGTTTTTATAATTTCTGCCCCGTCGCCGGCCTGCCTATCCTTTCCGGGAACCGTGAAGAAAGGAACCCGCATGGCGGTAAGACATGAAGTCGGCCTGGCGATCATCGGCTGTGGCACCATCGGCCGGATCCGGGCGATCATCGCGCGGGATTATCCGGGGATCAGCTGGCTGGGCCTTTGTGATACCAACCGCGCGCTTGGCGAAGCCTTGAAGGCCGACGCCAAGGCGGATTTCTTCACCACCGATTTCAACGCTCTGCTGGACCGTCCCGAGGTGACGGCGATGATCGTCGCCACCGACGAGAACAACCACGCGGCCCCCACGCTGGCCGCGGCCGAACGCAAGCAGTCGCTGTTCATCGAAAAGCCCATCGCCACCGATGCGCGCGAGTCGCTGGGCATCCTGCGCGCGATCGAGGACTCGGGCGTGGACGCCGTGATGGGCTACACCCAGCGTTTCCGCCGCCGGTTCCTGACCATCAAGGAACGGCTGATTACCGGGCAGATCGGCGATGTGCATTCGGTGGTGACGCGCGCCTTCATGAACCGCATGGTGCCCATCGCCACCGTGTCGCGCACCCAGAACCGGCGCCACCTGACGCCGATGGTCGTATCGGGCACGCATTCACTGGACATGTCGCTGTGGCTGATGGAAGGCAAGACGCCGGTCTCGGTCTATGCGAAATCGGTCGACAAGGTCATGTCGCGCTGGGGCACCAAGGATTCGACCTTCGGCATTTTCGAGATGGACGACGGCACGATTTTTTCCATGAATATCTCCTGGGGTCTGCCCGAGGTCTGGCCGGGGTCGGTCTACGGGCTGGAGATCGGCATCGTCGGAACCGAGGGCGTGATCGATATCGAGGATACGCACCGTGACCTGGTTCTGGCCACCAACGTCGCGCAGGGTGGCGGCTATGTGCCCGACGGCTACACCCCGCCCGCGCGGCATGTCGATTTCCTGACCAGCTATCCGCCGGGCGATCTGCATCTGAGCCAGCTTTGGGGGCCAATGCGCGAGGAAACCGTCAGCTGGTATCAGCGATTGTGCATGGAGGTGCCCACACCGCACGCCACCGCGCAGGACGGCCATCGCAACCTGATCCTGACCATGGCGATGGATCTGTCCGCCCGGCGCGGGTGCGAACTGCGCCTGCCTGTCGATCCCGAAGAACTGATGGCCGAGGACTGAGCGCCGCGCGCCGCGCATCACGCGCCATGTCGAAACCGGATGGCGTTCATCAAACTTTCTCGTTTCACTTGCCGCGTTGCGCATCGGTAAGGTCGGGCAAACACAGTGGAGACAATCATGCAGCTTGGGTTTTTCACCATGCCTATCCATCCCCTGGGCAAGGACTGGCGTCAGAGCCTGCACGAGGATCAGGAGGCTTTCATCCTGGCCGACGAGCTTGGCTTTGCCGAAGGGTATGTCGGCGAACATGTTACCGATGTCGCCGAGAACATCACCTCGTGCATGGTCTTCATCGCCGCGCTTGCCGGCCGGGTGAGCCGGATGCGCCTTGGCACCGGCACGGTCAACCTGCCCAACAACCACCCCGCGCAGGTCGCCGGGCAGATCGCCATGCTCGATCATCTGCTCGATGGGCGGCTGAATTTCGGGATCAGCCCGGGCGGGTTGCTGTCGGATGCCGAGATTTTCGGCAATCTCGACAATGACCGCAACGCGATGTTCCTCGAGGCGATCGACATGATCCTGGCGCTCTGGTCCCAGGAGGCACCCTATGATCTGCACGGCAAGTTCTGGAACATCACCACCGAACGCACCATCATGCCCGATATCGGGCAGGGGATCGTCGGCAAGCCGATGCAGCGGCCGCACCCGCCCATTGTCGTCACCGCGGTCGCGCCGTTCTCCAAGGGGGTCACCGCCGCCGCCGCGCGCGGCTGGGATCCGATCTCGGCGAATTTCCTGATGCCGAAATGGGTGGCTTCGCATCGGGGGTGTTATCTGGAAGGATGCGCGCAGGGCGGGCGCGCGGGCGATCTGGCCAATTGGCGTGTCGCCAAGAGCGTGTTCGTGGCCGATGACATGGACACCGCGCGCGCCTATGTCTCGCGTCCCGACAGCCCCTACCGGTATTACTACCAGTCCTTGTTGACCAAGCTGAAGAAAAACGGCCGCTCGAACCTGTTCAAGGAAGATCAGAGCATGTCCGACGACGAGGTGACGCTGGAATATGTCATGGACCGCCTGGTGACCTTTGGCACCCCGGACAAGGTCGCCGATGAATTGCTGGCCTTCCGCGAGCTGACCGGCCAGTTCGGCACGTTGCTTTATGCCGGGCATGACTGGGCCGATCCCGCGCTGGCGCGGCGCTCGAAGATCCTGATGGCCGAAAAGGTCCTGCCGCTGGTGAACGAGGCCGAGAAGGGCCGGATGGAGGCGGCGATATGACCCGCGACATCGTCAAGGCCCGCGATGCCGACCTGTTGGTCCGCATCGACGGGCCACAGGGCAAGCCCTGGATCCTGCTGTCAAACTCGCTGGCCACGGATCTGCACATGTGGGACGACCAGATCGCGTTTCTGACGCAGACGCACCGCGTGGTCCGCTACGACACGCGGGGGCACGGGCAAAGCACGGCCCCGCGGGGCCCCTATGATTTCGACATGCTGGTGGCCGACATGCTGGCGGTGCTGGATCATGTCGGCGCCGAACGCGCCGATATCATGGGTCTGTCGCTGGGCGGCATGACGGCGCTGGGGCTGGGTCTGGCGCATCCCGGCCGGGTGCGGCGGATGGTGGTGTGCGACGCGCGCGCCGACAACCCGCCGCCCTTCGTGGCCAGTTGGGACGAAAGGATCGCCGCGGTCGAGGCGGGCGGCATGGCGGCCATCGTGCCGGGCACGCTGGAGCGCTGGTTCACCACACGGGCTTCGGCCGCGCTGCGGTCGCGCGCCGAAGCGATGATCCGCGCCACGGCCGTGCCGGGGTTCACGGGCTGCGCCCGCGCGCTTCAGGGGCTGAGCTATCTTCACCGGCTGGGCACGCTGTCGGTCCCCGTGCGCTATGTGGTCGGCGCCGAGGATACCGCCGCGCCCGTGGCCGCCATGCAGGCCATGGCCGATGCCACGCCGGGCGCGCACCTGACCGTTCTGCCCGGCCTGGCGCATATTCCGGCGATGGAGGATCCCGCCGCCTTTCAGGACGCCGTGTCAGGCTGGTTCGAACCATGAGGAGTGCACAAGGATGCTGACCATCGCGATCGCCGGGTTCGGCTGGTGGGGAAGCCATATCCTGACGCGACTGCAAGGCCATGACAGCCTGCGGGTGGTCAGCGTCGCCGAGCCGAATGCCGCGCTTCATGCCGATATCCGTGCCATGGGCGCCGAAGCCGTGGACAGCTATGACAGCCTGCTGGCCGATCCGCGCGTTCAGGCCGTGGTGCTGACCACGCCGCACATGCTGCACGAGGATCAGGTCGTGGCGGCGGCGGCGGCGGGCAAGCATGTGTTTTGCGAAAAGCCGCTGGCGATGACGGTGGCCAGCGCCCGCCGCGCGGTCGGGGCGTGCCGCGATGCCGGTGTGGTGCTGGGGATCGGGCATGAACTGCGGTTCGATCCGGCCATGCAGCGGCTCAAGGCGCTGGTCTCGGGCGGGGAGTTGGGCGTTGTCATGCATGCCGAGGCGGCGTTCAGCCACAACAAGCTGGCCGGCCTGCCCGCCGATGGATGGCGCACGTCCAAAGACCTGTCGCCCGGTGCCGGCATGACCGGGATGGGCATCCATCTGACCGATCTGATGATCTGGCTGTTCGGCCCGGTCGACCGGGTTCAGGCGCAGGTCCGCGACCGCACGCTGGGCTGGCCGACCGGCGACATGGTGGTCGCGCAACTGGGGTTCGCGGCCGGCAACACGGCGCATTTCCAGGCGATCCTGAACACGCCGCACTACATGCGTTTCGCGGTGTTCGGCTCCGAAGGTTGGGCCGAGGCGCGCTATGCCAGCCATCCCGATACGCCGGGCGGCAAGATCCAGTGGTCGCTATGCCGCAAGGATGGCGCGCCCCAGAACGAGGTGCTGGACTGGAGCGACGCGGTCGTGGCCAACCTGACGGCGTTCGGCCGGGCGGCACAGGGGCAGGGCGATTATCCCTGGAGCGACGCGGAACTGATCGGCAATATCGCGGTCTACGAAGCGATCGTGCGGTCCTCGGACAGCGGCGAGACCGTGCGACCGGGCTGACGCGGCCTCGCGCAGGGGCCGGCGACGCGAAAAGGCAGGGGCCCGCATGGCGCGGCAGGGGCGGTCTGGCCGCCCCCAAGCGTTTTGTCAGACGCCCGGCAGGGTCCAGCCGGCATCGGCCATCCGCTGGCGCAGCGCGGCAAGATCGGCCTGCGGCAGTGCCTCCAGCGGCGGGCGCAGCGTGGCCAGCCGCGCATCCCCCATTTCGGCGGCCAGCAGCGCCTTGACGGCCGGGATCAGCGGATAGCCGGAAACAATCGTGCGCAACGCCGCCACCTTGTCTTGCAACGCGTCGGCCTTTGGCGTGCCCAGCGCATCGATCAGATCGCGGATCCCGCGCGGGTTGAGATTGCCCGACGCTGTGATGCAACCCGCGCCACCCAGCGCATGGGATTTGACCAGCGCGCCTTCGGACGAGGGGAAGATGCTGAAACCGGGGAAGCGGCGCAGCATCGCCTCGGTATTCGCCCAGTCCCCGGAACTGTCCTTGATACCCAGAACCGTCCTGGGATAATCGCGGATCAACCGTTCGATCAGGTCATGCGGGATACCCACGCCGGTATTCTGGGGAATGTGATACAGCCACAGCCCCAGTTTCGATGAGCCGACCCCGTCGATGACCGCGGAATACCAGGCATGGAGCCCGTCAACGGAAACCGGCTTGTAGTAGAAGGGCGGCAGTGCCAGCACGCCGCCGCAGCCCAGCGACAGCGCATGACGCGTCAGGGTGATGGTGTCCATCAGCGAGGGAAGCCCCACGCCGGGCATCAACCGATCGGCCGGAACGCCCGCGCCGACCAGCCTTTCCAGCAGCGCCATGCGTTCGGAAAGTCCCAGCGAATTCGCCTCGCTCGTGGTGCCGAATACCGCCAGACCGTCCGCGCCGTTGGCCAGCAGCCAAGTGCAGACATCGACGAACGCATCGCCATCGGGCGAAAGATCGGGCTTGAAGGGCGTGATGGCGGGCACCAGAAGCCCGGTGAAACTTTTGGGTTCCATGGTCGGATCCTTTTGCGATTGCGCGGACGGTTGCAAGCCCATGCGCGGGCGGATCCGGACGATTCCGATCCCCGGCAGGTCTTGTCATGGGATATGCGAAGATGTCGCGAAGCTGTCAACTGAAATATCAGTATTGACACCTGACACGGGCTGGTGTCTTTTTCTGGGCAGGCCGAAGGGCAGTATATCGTAGCAAGTTAAGGCTTTTAATTCAAAGGGGCCGCGAGCAAACCATGCAGACAGCCGAGAAACCCCGTGATCTGGCGAGGGACAGCGTATATCAAGAGCTGCGATCAGAGATCCTGATGTGCCGCTTGCGACCGGGGCAAATGCTGCAAGAGCGGGATCTGGTCGCGCGGCTTGGTGTCAGCAAGTCCCCGATCCGTGACGCGTTGCTCAAGCTCGAGGAGCGGGGCCTGATCGAGGTGCTGCCGCGCAAGGGCTACCGGGTGCGGCAGATTGATGTCAGCGATGTGCGCGACATGTATGGCCTTCGTCTGATCCTGGAACGCGAGTGCATCTCGTTGATGATGGATACGGCCAGCGCCGAAGTTCTCGAAGGTCTGGACGCTTTTGCCAAGGCGCCGGCCAGCCCCGATCTGGCGACCTGGATCGACTACAACCGCGCGTTTCACACCTATATCGCCGCGCATTGCGGCAACGCCCGGCTGGCCATGATCGCGCAGGAAATCATCGAGCAGTTCGACCGGCTGACCTATGTCAGCGTGACCAGTTCGACCCAGATGTCGCTGGACCGTTTCGAGCGCGAGCATCGCGAAATCATCGAAGCCATCCGCGCCGGAAACAAGCGCCAGGCCCTCGCTCTGGCCGGGCGTCATGTGCAGCGCTCGCGCTCGCGCGTTCTCGACAGCCTCAAGAGCGCGTCGATCGTCGATACGTCACCGGTGCCCGACTGAGGCCACGGCGGCACAACCACCAAGGAGACAGGATCATGACATTGAAGCCCCCCCCGGATTGGCCGGCCGACCTGGTCGCGGACATGAAGGCCAACGAATTCTGCGGCGTCGTCGGCAGCGTTCTGGTATCGGAAACCGATGCCTTGCGGGTCTGGCACCTGCATCTTCCGGTCGGCAAGCGGTGCAACTTTCACCGCCATGTCCTGAACTATTTCTGGACCTGCCACACGCATGGCAAGGCGCGCGGCTACTACGAGGACGGCTCGGTTCGGGATGTCACCCATTTCCCGGGCGACACCAGGCATTTCGAATTCCCCAAGGGCACGCACATGCTGCACAGCGTCGAAAACGTCGGCGAGACCGACCTGTTGTTCACCACGGTGGAATTCAAGAACAGCGGCAATCCCGCGCTGCCCATCCCCGACAGCGTCCGCCTGACGGTTGCCGCCTGACACCTGACATCAAGGAACCACCAGACCATGTATGCCCCTCCCGGAGTGAAGACCAGCCCGGCCGTGACCGTGCCCGAAACCATGAAGGCATGGGTTCTGGGCGATCCTGGCCAATTGACGCGCACCGAAAAGCCGACGCCCGTGCCCGGGCGCGCCGAGGTTCTGTTGCGCATCGACGCGGTGGCGATCTGCGCGACGGATCTTGACGTCATCGCCTCGGGCCCGCCGGCGATGATCCAGGGCGGCTTGCCGTTCAACAAGAACTTCACGCCGGGACACGAATACATGGGCACCGTCGCCGCGCTGGGGCCGGGGGTTGACGAATTCGCCGTCGGGGACCGCGTGACCGTGGAAATCCACGCTGGTTGCGGGCAATGCAAACGGTGCCGGATGGGCATGTATACATCCTGTCTGAACTATGGCCTGAATTACGGCGACCTGGACAAGGGGCACCGCGCCAACGGGTTCACTTCGGATGGCGGGTTCGCCTCGTATGCGATCAACAACATCAACACGCTGATCAAGATCGACGATTCGATGTCCGACGAGGAAGCGACGCTGGTCGTGACCGCCGGGACCTCGATGTATGGCCTGACCGAGCTGGGCGGGCTGGTGGCCGGCGAAAGCGTCGTGGTCTGCGGCCCCGGTCCGATCGGCCTGCTGGGGGTTGCGGTGGCAAAATCGCTGGGCGCGCACCCGGTCATCCTGACCGGCACGCGCGACAACCGGCTTGAGGTGGGCCGCGAACTGGGCGCCGATCATGTGGTCAATGTGCGCCAGGAAGACGCGGTCGAGGCTGTCCAGAGGATCTCTGGCGGCAAGGGGGTCGATTACGTGCTGGAGTGCTCGGGCGCGCCGGGCGCGATCGATACGGCCGGCAGGATGCTGAACCGCGGCGGCAAGATCTGCCTGGCCGCGTTTCCGCACGAAGCCGACAGTGTCGATGTCGCGCATCTGGTGCGCAACAACATCTATGTTTTCGGGATTCGCGGCGAAGGTAAATCCGCCACCCACCGCGCCCACGCCTTCATGGCCGACAAGCGTTTTGACGCCACCAGGATCCATACCCACAGTTTCGACATGGAGGACCTGCCCGAAGCCCTGCGTTATGCGCGCGAACGGGTCGAGGATGCGATCAAGGTGGTTGTCCTGAATCGCCGGTGATCGGTCCATGCCGGTCGCCCTGTTGGCATAGCGGCGGCCGGCAGCGCAAAAATAAGGAGATACGCCAATTTTTGGTGCGTGTTTCTTGTTTATTGATAGCAAGGTGCAATTGTCCAATTGCGCCTGATTTCACTCAACCATAATCCAAGACCTTCATTATTCCGTGAAACGCCATTGTGGCAAGCGGGCGAATTCGCGTCGCGGACTTCAAGCCGTGCGTGATGCGCGATTTTCGGCGACAGATCCGGCCGGTGGCATGTTCGTTTGCGGATGCATTGGCACCGAACGAATCCTTCTATTTGTCTGTCAATAAATGAAAAAGATTTTTTCGTATCAGGATTCTCGCTGCCCGTCGCATGACTGGCGCCGCGCCCCGGGTGATGCGCCATGGGTTTATGCACCGCGTCTCCGTTTTGCCTTTGATGGAATGCGCAAAGCTCTCTTCAGTCCACGTGTGCCCATCATAAAACCGAATGCCAGCCCGTTGCAATTCTAATACATAACTTATTGACGCATGGTTGTTCGGTCTGTCACGCTTTTTAAGCCGCCTGACAAACGTGTATTCAGATAACCTGCGACACATGAACGCGCATTCGCGCGGCGGCCACATAGGGAGGATGTCACATGAAAGACGGTTTCAATCGTCGCACGTTCCTGGGGGCTGCCGGGATGGCGACCCTGAGCATCACCATGCCGGGCATCGCGCTGGCGCAAAGCTATCCGGCGCGTCCGATCACCGTGGTGATCATGTATGCCGCGGGGGGTGGCACCGATGTCCTGATCCGCAAGCTGGCCGATGAAATGGCCAAGGCGCGCGGCTGGAGCATCAGCATCGCCAACCGGCCCGGTGCGGTCGGCGGCATTGCCACACAGTATGTCGGTGCGCAGCCGGCGGATGGCTACAACATTCTGGGCGCGGCAAATTACAACAAGTTCGTGCGCGTTCTGGGGCATGTTCCGGCGACTCCCGCACCCTGGGAGAGTTGGGCCTTCATGAAGGCCGGCACCGCGATTGCCAGCTGGTCGGTGCCGGTGGATTCGCCCTTTCAGACCTTGCAGGACGTGATCGACGCGGCCAAGGCAAACCCGGGCCGGATCAGCGTCTCCACCTCGGGCACTGGCGGGATCTGGCACGAAATGGCGCTCTTGATCGCGGCATTCGCCGGGATCGAACTGCGTTATGTGCCCTATCAGGGCGGCCAGCCGGCTACCCTGGCCGGGCTTCAGGGCGAGGTCGACATCGCCGGGGGCGGCGTGCATGAGCATGTCGAACTGGTGCGGGCCGGGCAGTTGCGGATGCTGCAACATACCGGGGTCGAGGACATCGTGCTGGACGATGGCACGGTTCTGCCCACGGTCGCCAATCTGATTCCGGA
>CAJQNQ010000128.1 GCA_905479725.1 uncultured Paracoccaceae bacterium
TCAGTCGAACCACTTTCATTCCCAAGAACCCCGCCGGATAGCCCTGTTTTCAGAGATGGCCCCTGTTTAGCCCATGCCCGGCGGATCGTCACGCGCCGTTTTGCCACCCGACACCATGATAAGCCCGAACGCGCCGACAAATACCGCGATATCGGCGATGTTGAAGGCCCAGGGGTTGCGGATGCCGCAGCAGGTGACGTTCAGAAAATCGGCCACGCCCCCCCAGATCAGCCGGTCGAAGGAGTTCCCCAGCGCGCCGCCGGCCAGAATTCCCAGCGCGATCTGCATCAGCGGCGGTGCGCCTTCGCGGCGGACCCAGATCCAGACCCCTATCGTGACCCCGACCGACAGTGCCGACAGCGCGTAGGGCAGCCACGGCGCATCCCCGGCCAGCAGGCCGAAATTGACGCCCCGATTCCAGGTCATCCGAAGGCTAAGGATGCCTGGCACGACCTCGATATACAGCCGCTCGGCCAGGTTCAGGCCGACGACGATCCACCATTTGAGCGCTTGGTCCAGCGCCAGGACGATCACGGTGGTCCAGATTGCCAGACGCATCGGCGCCGCCCCCCTCAATGCCGGAAATGGCGCATGCCGGAAAAGACCATCGCCAGTCCGGCCTTGTCGGCGGCCTCGATGACCTCATCGTCGCGCATCGATCCACCGGGCTGGATCACCGCCGCCGCGCCCGCGCCCGCCGCTTCCAGCAAGCCGTCGGCAAAGGGAAAGAACGCATCCGACGCCACGACAGAACCCTTGGTCAGCGGTTCGGGCAGGCCCAGAACCTGTGCCATGCGTTCGGCCTTTTTCGCGGCGATCAGGGCGCTGTCCACGCGGCTCATCTGGCCCGCGCCGACGCCCACGGTCGCGCCATCCCGGACATAGACGATGGCGTTGGATTTGACGTGCTTGGCGACCGTCCACGCAAAGCGCATATCCGCCAGTTGGCTGTCCGTGGGTGCCAGCCTGGTGACGATTTTCAGGTCATCGCCGGCCACGCGGCCGTTGTCCTTGTCCTGCACCAGAAACCCGCCCGAGACCTGCCGCACGCTGATAAGATCGGCAGCGGGGTTGGCCAGCCCGTCGGTGACCAGCAAGCGCAGGTTCTTCTTGGCGGCGAACACGGCGATGGCGTCCTCGTCCGCCCCCGGCGCGATGACCACTTCTGTGAAGATGTTGACGATTTCCTCGGCGGTTTCGCGGTCCAGCCGCTGGTTCAGCGCCACGATCCCGCCAAAGGCGCTGGTGCGGTCGCAGTCGAACGCGCGCTGATAGGCCTCGCGCAGGGTCTTGCCCAGCGCCACGCCGCAGGGATTGGCGTGCTTGATGATCGCGCAGGCCGGGCCATCGGCGGGGTCGAATTCGCTGACCAGTTCAAACGCGGCATCGGTGTCGTTGATGTTGTTGTAGGACAGTTCCTTGCCCTGAAGCTGGCGCGCCGTGGCCACGCCGGGACGGTTTGATCCATCGGTATAGAACGCCGCCGACTGGTGCGGGTTTTCGCCGTAGCGCAGCGTTTGGGCCAGGGTGCCGGCAAACACCCGGCGGCGCGGCGCAGGGTCGCCAATGGCACCCGCCATCCAGGTGCTGACCGCCGCGTCATAGGCGCCGGTCCGGGCATAGGCGATCTGCGCCAGCTTCTGGCGAAAACCCAGCGTGGTCTTTCCGCCGTGCGCGTCCATTTCGGTCAGCAGGGCGGCGTAATCATGGGGGTCGGTGACAACGCTGACAAACCCGTGGTTCTTGGCCGCCGCGCGGATCATCGCCGGGCCGCCGATGTCGATATTCTCGATCGTTTCGCCATGGCTCGCGCCGCGCGCCACCGTGGCCTCGAATGGGTAAAGGTTGACCACCAGCAGGTCGATGGCTTCGATCCCGTGTTCGGTCAGCGACGCCACGTGCCCCGCGTCATCGCGCAGCGCCAGCAACCCGCCGTGCACCATCGGATGCAGGGTTTTCACCCGGCCGTCCATCATTTCCGGAAAGCCCGTCAGGTCGGACACGTCACGCACCGGCAGCCCCGCATCGCGCAGCGCCTTCGCGGTGCCGCCGGTGGAGACCAGGTCCACGTCGCGTTCGGCCAGGGCGCGGCCCAGCTCGATCAGCCCGGTCTTGTCGGACACGGAAAGCAGCGCGCGTTTCAGGGGGGCGAGGTCGGTCATGGGCAGCGGTCCTTGCGGTCAGTCCTTGAACATGTCGCGCGGCATCGCCAGGTCGTCATCGCGGCCGATGTCGCGGATCGCCAGCGGGGTATCCTGTGCCTTGGCCAGTGTCCAGTTGATCTGACTCGACTCGTCCAGAATGGCGGCGCGGATGACGATCTGCTGGCACGGGCGCGGCGCCAGGCGGCCCTTTTCCAGGTAGACCGATGGTTCCAGCGTCAGGCGCCCGGGTCCGTCAAAGCGGAACACCCAGATTTCGCCCGACAGCAGCGCCATGGATACCGCCGTCCCGTTCATGTCCACCGACGGGTCCACATCCGGGTGCAGATGAAACCGCAGCGCATAGCTGATGCCGCGCAGCTTGCCCGCGTCGAGCATCCGGTTGAACGCCTGCGCATGGGCCGGCTCGTGGGCGACCAGGATATCCTCGCCCAGCAGAACCCGTCCCGCGCGGTCCAGATCCAGGGTGCGCACATGCGTCAGTCCGTGGGTGGCGACGTAGCCATCATGACTGAGCAGCAAGGACGCGCCGTCCTTTTCATCCGTCCGGTGCAGCGAGACCCCTTGCGGGCCGTCGACCAGCGGTGCGCCGCCCTCTTCGGGGCGCGTCGGTTTGCCGAACCGGGCCGAGGAATATCCGTCGATCGACAGCGTGGAATGCGAGTTTGTAGCGCGCCCGGCCTTTTCCCATTCCGGGCCGAATGGAATGCCAGAGCCGCTGGAGACAATCAACGGCCGCCGGTTCGAGGTCAGTTCGAACGCCAGCATCGACGCATGCGCGGCGCGCGCGGCACTGCCACCGGGGGGGCTTGCGGCGTCGACGATCATCGTCGTGCGCCCGCCCTCCAGCCGCGCGTAGCCCATGGCGTCATGGCGCTTGGGCGCGAGGGGAATGGCGGCGGCGGACAGGGCGTATTCGAACCGCCCCTCCATCCCGCGCCCACCGCCGTGAAACCGCGCCAGCCCGCCATCGGAATGGCGCAGCACCCGCAGGCAGGGCGCGATCCGGCCGATTGCGGCGTCGATTTGCGCGGGCACCGTCAGATCGGCGTCGCGCAGCGCCAGTTGCGCCCAGGTCAGCAACGTGAAGACCTCGAGCAGGTCCTCGGGGTTGCGGCTGGCGATCGCGCCATCGGCGCCGATGTCATCGGCGCAGGCACTGGCCAGGGCGCTGGTCGCCGAATCGCGATGCGCCTCCATTCCGATCAGCGAAAAGGCGGCATAGAGCAGGCCGGTCAGGGCCTCGAACCGGGGCAGGCCTTCGGGCGCCGCCCGCCAGCGGCGCGCCAGAAAGGCCGTTTGCCGGCCCAGCGCCGCGAAGAACGGGCGGTTTTCCTCGCCGTCGCGGCCGGATGTCAGGAAGATCGCGTGTTGAATCCAGCGGATCACCCGGCTGCCGGTGGTATCGACATCCCAGCCCGGCCCGTCCGCCATGCCGAACCGGTCGATCCAGTCAAAGACCCAACCCTGCGCCCTGAGCCGCGCATCGGGGTCGCCGGTCGAGGCCATGTGGTCGAGCCAGGCAAAGCCGTGCAATTCCCGCGCGAACCCATGCGAGGGCGGGTCGATATCCCAGGGCTGCAAGGTTTCCACCATGTGCCCGGCCAGCAGGAAATTTCCGGCGGCAAGCTGCTTGCCGCGCGCAAAGTAGCCCACGGTGCGTGGCTCGGGCATGGAAGCAAAGCCACCCGCCGCCGGAGCCGAGCGCGCAGCGCGTGCCGCAAGGTGATTGCCCCACCGCGTCCTTCGCGCTGTCCAGCCCTGCTCCATCGCCGAATTCCGTTTGTGCCTGTTGAGCAGGGAATAGCGCCAAGCGGCGCCCGTGTCATCCCGTCAGCGCACGTTCCGGCAAAGAAGCGCCATGTAGAACCCGTCCACGCCGCCCGGCAGATCCTGCGGCAGTGTGCGCCAGCCGCCCTCGGGCGTGGCGCGGCCAAAGGGCAAAGCGGGCGGCGGCATCACCCGCAGATGCGGGTGCCGGGCCAATGCGGCGATGACCTGATCCTCGCCCTCGTCCGGTAAAAGCGAGCAGGTGCAATAGACCAGCCGCCCGCCGGGTTTGAGCGCGCTCAACGCGCTGTCCAGCATCTGTGCCTGAAGCGCCGTCAGGGCGGTGACATCGGCGGGCTTGCGCACGAAGGGCAGGTCGGGGTGCCGGCGGATGGTGCCGGTGGCCGAACAGGGCGCATCCAGCAAGACCGCGTCGAACGGCGTATCCCGCTGCCAGTGCAGTGCATCGGCGCAGACCACCTCGGCGGTCAGCCCCGTGCGCGACAAGTTTTCGCGCACCCGTTTCAGGCGTGGTTCGGACATATCCAGGGCGGTGACATCAGCCCCGGCGGCGGCCAGTTGCAGGGTCTTGCCGCCGGGCGCGGCGCACAGGTCCAGCACCGATTCGCCGGGTTGCGCGGCCAGCAGCGTGGCGGGCAGGGCGGCGGCGGCGTCCTGCACCCACCAGTCGCCGCTCTCGAACCCGGCCAGGGCGCTGACCTGCACACCGGCTTCGATCCTGAGCGAGCCATTTGGCAGTGCAATGCCATCCGGCGCCACGGCAAAACCTGGTTTCAGCGTCAGGTCGATCGGCGGGCTGGCGTGATGCGCAGCCTCGATCGCCTGCACGATGTCTTCGCCATGCACGCCCTTCAGCCGGCGGCGCAGCCAGCCGGGCAGGCGTTGCACCGGCAGTTCGTGCCAGCCCTGAAACTCCGACGCGCGGCGCAGCACCGCATTGGCCATGCCCGCCATGCCCGCCCGTTTGCGCCCCGCGCGCAGGGCGCTGACCAAGCCGTTCACCACGCCATGCGGGGGGCCGCTCAGCTCAAGCATTTCCACGGTCGCCACGCGCAGGGCCGCCATCACGTCTTCGGGCGGTTCGCGCTTCAGATGGGGGCGCAGCACGGTATCGGCGCGGCCCAGATTGCGCAGCGTGGTCAGCGCCAGGCGCCCGGCGCGGGCGCGGTCGGCCGGGTCGGCGCCAGAGGGCAGCGCGATGTCGGGCAGCATCTGACCCTGCGCGACCACGCCGGCAACCAGCACCGCCGCCATCTGACGCGGATCGCTTTGGGGGGGCTGCGGCATGGTGTCTCCGGGGCTTTGGCCTTGCCGGTCTGGCGGGCGGGGCGTAACTTGTCCCCCACCTATCGCCCCCCACGCGGAAAACCGCAAGGAAGCTGTATGACCAACACCTCATCCCTGCCGCCCGCCGCGCAACGCGCCCTTGCCGAGGCTGAGGAGCGCCGCCGCAAGGCCGCCGCCGAAGCCGGGCCCGAAGCCGAGGCGCTGCCCAGGGAGTTGGGCGGGCGCAAAGGGCCGGAGCCGGTGCGCTATGGGGACTGGGAGAAGAAGGGGATCGCCGTCGACTTTTGAGGCGGCGCTCAGCGCAAGCGGAAATCGGCGTAATCCCCGGTCCCGCGATCGGACTGGAAGCGCATCCGGTTGCCGTCCAGCGAAACGGCCTGGCAGTTCTGGCCCAGATCGCTGCCGCCCCAGTCCAGCGTGCGGCAGAAATAGCCATCGCGCCATTCCCATTCGCCGGTGACATCCCAGCCCATGCCGCTGCCGGTGATCGTGCCATCCGGCGCAACGGTCAGGCGAATGCCGAAGCGGCGCAGATCCCGTCCGGCGATGGCCGACAGGAACGCCTCTTGCCGCGTGATCCGTTCAAGCGCCGAGGCGGCGGCGGGCCAGGCAAGGATCGGCAGGATCGAGACAGTAAGTGCCGCCAGAAATATGCGCATGAAAGGTCCCCATGTTCCGGTGTCTGGCCCCGGATACGCAGATGGGCGCGGCGCGGATCACTCCGGCCGGGAATTGGCTGGCTGACGGTGGCGGATTACAGCCCCAGCACCGCCATCATGTCATACTCGCCGGGCGCGCGGCCCTGCGCCCACAGCGCCGCTTTCAACGCGCCGCGCGCAAACACCGCGCGGTCGCTGGCGACGTGGCGCAGGATCAGGCGTTCACCGTCGGCGGCGAACATCACGTCATGTTCACCCACGATATCCCCGCCGCGCACCACGGCAAAGCCGATGCTGCCGCGTTCGCGCGCGCCGGTAATGCCGTCACGGGCGCGCACGCCGGCGTCCTTCAGCGATACGCCGCGCCCGTCGGCGGCGGCCTGACCCAGCATCAGCGCGGTGCCAGACGGCGCATCGACCTTGTGGCGGTGGTGGCTTTCAACGATCTCGATGTCATAATCGGCGTCCAGCGCCTGCGCGACCTTGCGCGTCAGGGCGGTCAGCAGGTTGACGCCCAGGCTCATGTTGCCCGCCCGCACCATCACCCCGGTGCGGGCGATCTTGGCCAGGGTGCGCAGATCATCGGGCGCGAATCCGGTGGTGCCGATGACATGCGCCACCTTCATGCGCGCCGCCACCCGCGCCAGCGCAACCGTCGCGGCGGGGGCGGTAAAGTCGATGACCGCATGGGCCCCGGTCAGGGCCTGGGCCGGATCGCCAGAGACGATTACGCCGTTTGCCGCCCCGCCCAGACACAGCCCCAGATCCCGCCCGATCCAGTCATGGCCCGGACGCTCCAGCGCGCCGATGACATGCGCGGCGCCGCTGGCGGCGATCACCTGCACCAGCATCCGCCCCATGCGGCCCGACACCCCGTTCACGACAATGGCACTGTGTTCGCTCATGATCCTGTCCCCTGCTTGCCCCTTCCTTAGCGTGGCGTCAGCGCCGCGAAAACCGTCTTTGCGCCATTCACGCCCGGTTGTGCGCGGATTGCGGCGGCGCGGGTTATCCCCTAGATGGGGTTCATGTGCGCAAAACGATTCAAATCGGGCTCTGGCCCCTCGCAGCGGCAGCTCAGGGTTGCCGAGGTCATCCGCCACCGCCTGTCCGAGGTGCTGATGCGCGGCGAAGTGCATGACGACACGCTCTCTCGCCTGTCGATCACCGTTGCCGAGGTGCGCGTCACGCCGGATCTGCGCATCGCCCGGGCCTTTGTCATGCCGCTGGGCGGGCAGGACATCGAGGCCGCAATGGCCGCCCTGCGCCGCCGTCAGGGCGCGTTGCGGCATCTGGTGGCAAACGGTCTGGGTCTGCGCTTCGCGCCGGAACTGAAGTTCGAACTGGACACCACATTCGACGCGATGGACAACGCCCGGCGCATGTTTGCCGATCCGCGGGTGCAGGCCGACATTGCCGCGCCGGATGGTGACACGGACGACACCAGGCAAGAGGCACCGGAGGGTGACGATGACGCCTAAGGCTATTGCCGCTGCGCTTTTCGCGGGACTGATGGCGCTGGGCGCGGCCCCGGCGCTGGCTGCCTGCACGCAGACCGAGTTCGAAGGCCAATCCTTTACCACCTGCACCGCGCGGGCGGGGGACGATCTTCGCCTGTTCCTGAACGATGACAGCGGCGCGCTCTATGGTTCGTTCGCGCGGATCGACGCCGCATTGGGGCGTCGCGGCCAGCGGCTGGTCTTTGCCATGAATGCCGGCATGTTCCACCCTGACCGCCGCCCCGTGGGGCTGTATATCGAAGAGCGCGAGCAAGCCGCCCGGCTGGTGACGCGCGCCGGGCCGGGAAATTTCGGCATGTTGCCCAACGGCGTGTTCTGCATCCAGGACGAGGCGTTCCGCATCCTGGAAAGCGTCAGCTACAGTGAAGCCCCGCCCGATTGCCGGTTTGCCACGCAGTCGGGGCCGATGCTGGTGATCGACGGGGCGCTGCATCCGCGCTTCCTGCCCGAGTCGACATCGCTCAATATCCGCAACGGGGTGGGCGTATCCGAGGATGGGCAGGACGCCTATCTGGTCATTTCCGACAGCCCGGTGACGTTTGACCGGTTCGCCCGGTTCTTTCGTGACGTGCTGGGGCTGAAACAGGCGCTGTATCTGGATGGGCGGGTCTCGCGGCTTTATGCGCCGGAACTGAACCGTGCGGATTGGGGCTTTCCGATGGGGCCGATCATCGGGCTGGTCGGGCCAGCGGACTGACGCGCCGGGGCTGTTCGCCCGCCGCGTCGCGCCTATCTGTCCCGCAAAGGGGGTGCCCATGCTCAGCATCGATTTCGACAACACTTATGCGCGCGACCTGGACGGGATGTATCTGCCCGTGCAGGGCGCGGTGGCCCCCGACCCGGCGCTGCTGTGGCTCAACGAGCCGCTGGCGGCGGATCTGGGCCTGGATCCGGGCGCCCTTCGCGGCGCCGAGGGGGTGGCCATGCTGACCGGCAGCGCCATGCCGATGGGGGCAACGCCGCTGGCGATGGCTTATGCCGGACATCAGTTTGGCGGGTTTTCCCCGCAATTGGGCGACGGGCGCGCGCTGCTGGTCGGCGAGGTGATCGACCGCCACGGCCAACGCCGCGACATCCACTTGAAGGGATCGGGCAAGACGCCGTTTTCGCGCGGCGGCGACGGCAAGGCGGTTCTGGGCCCGGTCCTGCGCGAGGTCCTCATCAGCGAGGCCATGCAGGCGCTGGGCATCCCCACGACCCGCGCCCTGGCCGCCACCACAACCGGTGAAACCGTCTGGCGCGAAGCGCCCGGTCAGGGCGCGGTGCTGGCGCGGGTCGCGGCCAGCCACCTGCGGGTCGGCACTTTTCAGTTCTTCTATGCAAGGCAGGAAACCGCGCGGCTGAAACGGCTGGCCGACTACGCCATCGCCCGGCATTTCCCCGAGCTGACCGCTGGACCGGACAGGTATCTGGACTTCTACCGCGCGGTGATCGCCCGCCAGATGGATCTGGTCGCCGCCTGGATGGGCGTGGGCTTCATCCACGGCGTGATGAACACCGATAATTGCGCGATTTCGGGCGAGACGATCGACTACGGCCCCTGCGCCTTCATGGATACCTTTAATCCGGACACGGTGTATTCCTCCATCGACCGGCAGGGGCGCTATGCCTATGGCAACCAGCCGGTTCTGGCGCGCTGGAACCTGGCGCGGCTGGGCGAGACTTTGATGCCGCTGATCGCGCCCGAAGATCCGGCCAAAGCCCTGCCACAGGTGCAGGCCGCGCTGGAGGAGGCCGAAACGCTGCATGACGCCGCGCGGCGGCGGGTGTTTGGCGCCAAGCTTGGGGTCTCGGCGCCGACGGACGCCCTGATTGACGGCTTTCTGGACATTCTGACCGCGCAATCGGCGGATTTCACGCAGGCGTTTCAGGCGCTGGGCAGGGCGGCATCCGGTGATGACACGTCTTTGACTGGCCTGCTTGGCGCCGATCCGCGCCTGAGCGCCTGGCTGGAGCCATGGCGCGGCGCGCTGGACCGGCCCGGCGCCATGGCCCGGGCCAATCCGGTCTACATTCCGCGCAATCACAAGGTCGAAGAGGCGCTGGAGGCCGCGCAAGCCGGGGATCTGGGCAAGGTCCATCGGCTGCTTGCGGTCATTGCCGAACCGTATCGCCGGCGCGCGGGCTTCGAGGATTTCGAGGAGCCCGGCACACCGGCGCACTACCAGACCTATTGCGGCACCTGAGCCGGCACCCGATCCGGGGCCGGGACACGGGCATTGCGCGGGGTCAGAATGTTATGGCCCCAAAGGCACGGCGCCGCATTTTTTTCGATTTATGCTCGACTTCGCGGCCAAGACCGGAAAGATTCACGCGAAATCAGCGTTTGGCTTCAAGGTTTGGCCTTTTTTGCAATGTGCCCCGCCTGACGGCCCTGTCTATTGAACGGGAGACATTTGATTCATGCGTTTCTTGAAGGCACAACCGGCCGCGCCCAGGGGCCTTGGCAAACCCTGGCAAAAGCGGATGTCCGGTTGGGGCCGAGCGTCCGCCGCGATCCTTCTGGCCGCCGGTTTGGGTTCGCTGGCCCCGGGCAGCCCGGCGTCGGCCCAGACCACATCATTCGGCAGTCTTGGCGATGGCAGTCTGGTGCGGGAATCGCGCGGGATCCACATGCTGGAATACAGCCCGATCCGGCTGACCAATGGCGGCGAATTCGATCTGCTGGCCATCCACCAACTCTACCGCCTGAATGACTGGCTGTCCTTCGGTGTTGGCGCGTTCGCTCCGATGTTGCGGGGCAATGCCGGCGGCTTCTTTGGCGCGTCGGCGCGTCTGCACGCCCAGCGCCGGATTTCCGGAAACTGGTTCGTCAACGGCGGCCTGTCCTTCGGTGCAGGGGCCGGTGGGGCCAGTATCGCCAATATCGGCACCCTGTCCGGAGACGGGGTTTATACACGGGCCTATGCGGGGATCGGCTACGCCTTCCGGAATTTCAGTGTCGGGCTCAACTATTCCCGGGTCGCAATCGCCAATTCGCCGATCAACGATTCAACCTTCAGCATCTTTGTCCAGCGCCCGTTTTCGCTCAGGACAGGAGCCTATTCCAGCGCCGGGACAATCATTAACGCCAATGATTTCAACGCCCCCGCCTATGACACCATGATCTCGGTATCGGCCGGGAACATGGTGCAGATCAATCCGACCGGCAGCTATCGCGGCGATATCGGCCTGCTCACCACCCAGTTTACCAGTTTCTTCCGGCCGAATGTCTATTCCTTCTTTGGCATCAACATGGGGGCCTCGGGCCTGTCATGGTATAATCAGGCGCAAGGTGGTGTGGGATTTCGCTATGCGCTGTCGCCCAACGTCAACGTCTACAGTCAGCTTGGCATCGGCAGCGGCGGCTGGGTCACGGATACCATCAACACCGGGTCGGGGATTGTCATCTATCCCCGCGTCGCGCTGGAATACCGCCTGAGCGACCGCCTGGGCGCGCAGCTTTCCGCCGGGTATCTGTATGCCCCGCGCGGAACCTCGCGCAACTGGACGGTTGAATTGGGCATGAACTATTACCTGGCGAATGCCCGGTCCCAGGACGGGGATTCGACTGTCGGCGACGCCTATACCATGCGCGGGATCAGCCTGAACGTGTTCGGGCGCAGAACGTCGGATATCTTCTACAATGGCCGCACATCGGCGCCGTTGAGCATGATCGCCGTGCAGGCCGATTACGCGCTCAATGACAACTGGTATGCAGCCGGGCAGCTAGCGGTCGCGGCCAACCGGTTCCGGGGGTTCGCCGGCTATGCCGAAGCCTTCCTGGGCGTCGGATATCGGCGGAACCTGACCTCGTCCGGCCGCTTTCAGGGCTATGCACAGCTGATGCTGGGGGTCAATGACCTGGGCGTCGATCCAGCGCATGAAAACGGCCCGATGCTGTATCCGTCGATCGGCGTGAACTACAACATCAACGACCGGCTTTCGCTCTATGGGCAGCTTGGCGTGACGCGGTCGATCAACCAGTATCTGAGCAACGGGCCGACGGTGGACTTCGAGAATTACTCGATCGGCCTCGGCATGACCTATCGGTTCTCGTTGCTGACCCGGTAGCACCGATTGCGGCGGGCACAAAGATACGCCCCGCCTGGTGCGAACCGGGCGGGGCGTTTGTCAGAGCGAAACCGGCAGGCCCGGCCAGTCAGAGCACCTGCGCGATGGCCTTCGCAACCTGCGGGATCTTGTCCAGCGACAGCCCGGCCATGTTGATCCGCCCACCGCCCACGGCATAGACGCCGAACTCGTCGCGCAGGCGCTTGATCTGCGCGTCGCTGCCCCCCAGGACCGAGAACATGCCGCGCTGATCGGCCAGAAAGCCGAAACGGTCCGAACCGCATTCATCGCGCAGCGCCGTCGCCAGCGCGCTGCGAAGGGTGTTCACCCGGTCGCGCATCTCAGACAGCTCGGCCTCCCATTGCGCGCGCAGGGCGTCATCGCCCAGAATGGTCGAAATGATCCGCGCGCCGTGATCCGGCGGAAAGCTGATCGACGCGCGGTTCAGCGCGCCCAACGTGGCGCTGACCGTGGCGCGTTCTTCCTGCGGGCCCAGAACCAGCGCAATGCCCGCGCGCTCGCGATACAACCCGAAATTCTTCGCACCCGAGGCCGCGATGACCACGCGGTCCAGCGTGGCGGCGATGTGGCGCAGCCCGGCGGCGTCTTCGTCCAGCCCCGCGCCGAATCCCTGATAGGCGATGTCGATGAACGGCAACACGCCGCGTTCTTTCAGGAAGGTGGCCATTTTCGCCCAGTCGTCGGCGGTCAGATCCGTGCCGGTGGGATTGTGGCAGCACCCGTGCAGCAGCACCACGTCACCGGGTTTGGCGGCGGCCAGATCGGCCCACAGGCCGTCGCGGTCCACGCCGCCGGTTTCGGCGTCGTAATAGCGGTAGGATTGTCGCTTCAGCCGGGCCTTGTCGGCCAGCGCATTGTGGCTGGGCCAGGTGGGGTTGGAGATGAACACCGTCGCATCGGGGTTGGCGGTGGCGATCAGCTCCATCGCCAGGCGCACGGCACCCGTGCCGCCGGTGGCCGCGGCGGCGGCGATGCGCGCGGCGGGAACGGTATCCCCCAGCAGCAAGTCGATCATCGCCGCATGAAACGCGGGATCGCCGGTCAGCGCGGTATAGACCTTGGTGTCCTGGGTTTCGACCAGGATGCGCTCGGCCCCCTTCACGGCGCGCATCACCGGCGTGATGCCCGTGTCGTCCTTGTAAACGCCGACGCCCAGATCAACCTTGGTGGCGCGGCTGTCGTCACGATACATCTGCATGACTTGCAGGATCGGGTCGAGCGTGGGGGCGGGCAGGCGGTTGAACATGCTGTGTCCTTACAAGAGCGGCTGCTGAAAGACCTGATCGGCCACCAGCACGCGCGAGTGGGTTTCGGTGCGCACGGGATGAAAGCCCATGCGTTGATACTGGATCAGCGCGCGGGGGTGGTCCAGCGTGCAGGTGTTGACGGTCAGGCGCTTGGTCGTCTCACGCTCCCACGCCGTCAGGATGGCGGTTTTCAACAGCCAACTGCCCAGCCCCATGCCGACGGCCTCGGGCACCAGGCCGAAATAGGACAGATCGCAGGTTTCGCCTTCACGCCAATCCAGCATGAAAAAGCCCTGCGGCCAGCCATGCCCGATCATCGTGAACAAGGAAACATCCGGGTGCTGGATCCAGGCCTCCATTTCCTCGCGGGGCATCTGGTGCTTGTCGGTCCAGGCATGGTCCCGGCCGACAGCATCGTAAAGCGCCAGAAAATACCAGCACGGCGGGGTATCCGCGTGGACCAGCATCGCTTCACGCCCGACGGGCAGGCTGGGCCAGCCATAGCCGGGGCGCTTGTCCATCTCCAGCCAGGTGACCCGGTAATCGACTGTGTCGCCAGCCTTGAACGCGTGCATGTCAGCCTTTCTCGACCTTCAGGTCAGGATACATGCCCCATTCGCTCCAGGATCCGTCATAGAGCGCGTGCTTGCGGTGGCCCAGGACTTCAAGCGCCAACGACAGCACCGCCGCCGTCACGCCAGACCCGCAACTGGTGATCACAGGCCTGGTCAGGTCCACGCCGGCGGCTTCAAAAGCCGCGCGCAGCTCGTCGGGCGATTTCAGCGTGTTGTCCGCGTTCAGAAGCTGGCGGAAGAACACATTGCTGGATCCGGGGATATGCCCGGCGCGCAGGCCAGGGCGCGGTTCGTCCGCCTCGCCGCGGAACCGTTCGGGCGCACGGGCATCGACAATCTGCCAATCCCCCAGTTTTGACGCCGACGCCACCTGGCTGACATCCTTGACCAGCCCGGCCTGGCGCTGAACGGTGATGTGGCGGTCGCGCACCATGGGCGGCAGGTCCTCGGTCTCGCGCTCTTCGGCGATCCATTTGGCCAGCCCGCCGTCCAGCACCGCCACATCGGCCTTGCCCATCAGCTTGAAGGTCCACCAGACGCGCGGGGCCGAAAAGATGCCGCTGCTGTCATAAACCACCACCTGATGGCCGTCACCGACCCCCATCGCACGCATCCGGCTGATGAATTTTTCCGGCGGTGGCGCCATGTGTGGCAGGGCCGAGCGTTGATCGGCGATGTCGTCGATATCGAAAAAGCGGGCACCGGGGATATGCGTGGCCTGATATTCTGCCTGCGCATTGCGCCCGGAATCCGGCATGTGCCAGGACGCATCCAGGATCCGCAGGTCCGGATCATTCAGATGGGCCGCCAGCCAATCGGTGGACACCAGCGTGCGGGGATCGTCGATTGCCATGCTCAACCCTTTCGTCACTGTCGGTCAGCAACCGATACCCGGCGACGCCGTTTCAGGCAAGGGCAGGCGCCG
>CAJQNQ010000129.1 GCA_905479725.1 uncultured Paracoccaceae bacterium
TGCGCGCCATGCCCGACCGGCTGCGCGCCGCCGACCCCAGCGCGGTGATGTCGCGGCCGGCGAACTGCACCCGGCCGCTGTCAGGCCGCAGCGTCCCGGTAATCAGGTTGAACATCGAGGTCTTGCCGGCGCCGTTGGGGCCGATGACCCCAAGCGCCTCGCCCTCGGCCAGTTCGAAGTTCAGCGCATCGGCGACGGTCACGGCGCCGAAGGCCTTCGAAAGGTTGTCGAGTCGCAGGATCGCGGTCATCGCGGCCTCGATTGGCAGAGAGGAACGGTGCCGGAGGATCCCGGCGCCGCGATTTTGCCTGGCTCAGAGCAGCTTCAACGCGCCGGTCAACGGGATCTCGGGCGCCTGCGCGTTGGCCACGATCTTCAGATCGAACATGTCGCCTTCCTTCTGCCACTGGCCTGCGACCAGCGGCGTCTTGGTGACGTTGTTGATCGGCCCGTTGGCCCAGTTCACATTGCCGACGATGGTATCCAGGTTGGTTGCGGCGATGGCCGAAACGATCGCTGCGGGGTCCTCGATGTCCTCGGCCCGGCGGATCACGTCGGCCACCACTTCGAAAAGCGCATGCTTGAAGCCGATGGGCTGGGTCCAGGGGCGACCGGTCGCGGCGCTGTAACCCCCGGCCAGATCCCGTGCACTGGCCCCGGTCAGCGACGACGAAAACGGGTGGTTCGGGGACCACCAGACCTCGGACGAAAGTCCATCGCCGCGATCCCCCAATGATTCGATCACCGACGGGAACAGCAGCGCCTTGCCGATGGTCACGATCTTGGGGCTGAAGCCCTGCTGCGCCGCCTGCGACCAGAAGGTGGCGAAATCCGGCGGGATCATATTGCCGGTGACGATCTCGGCGCCCGCCTCTTTGAAGGCGTTGATGTAGGTCGAGAAATCATCAGTCAGCGGCTGATAGCGGCCGGGGTCCGTCAGCGCGTAACCGGCGCCGGCAAGCGGTGTGGGCAGGCCCAGTTCGGGATCACCCCAGGCGTTGCCATCGGCATCGTTGGGGAACAGCCCGCCGACCACCTTGGTCACACCCGATCCGTCCCACATGTCGAGGAAGGCGGCGATCACGTCCTCGAGCCCCCAGAAGAAATGGTAGGTATAGTCGAAGCCCACGCCCGGTACGCCGTTGCGGCCAAAGAAATAGGGCTGCCAGGGGCTATCGGTGGTGATGCCAGGCACTTCGTTGATCTCGGCCTGGTCGGACACCGGATTGACGGTGTCAGGGGTCGAGGCGGCGACGATGATATCGACCTCGTCACCAAGGATCAGGTCGGCCGCGACCTCGGCGGCGCGGTTCGGGTTCGACTGGCTGTCCTTGGAAATGATCTCGACATTCCAGGCGCGCCCATTGTTCTCAAGCCCGCCGGAAAAGGACGCCCGGATCGCATCGAGCACATAATCGTCGGCCTCGGCGAAACCGGCCAGCGGCCCGGTGCGCGGGCTGACATGGCCGACCTTCAGGGTCGGTGTCTGGGCGTAGGCGCGGGTGCTGCGCAGGATCGCCGGAGCGGCCAGGGCTGCGGCGCTGCCCGCCAGAAACCGGCGGCGCGTCGGGGTGCGAAAAACTGTCTTCATGATGTCCTCCCTTGGTCCGGCGCAGGGCCGGATTTGCGTGGTCAGTCGAGTATCGTGTCCAGCCGCGTCAGGTGCCGCGCCACGCGGGCGCGAACCTCGTCGGCTTCTTGCTCGGTCCATGTGCGAAACCCCTCGCCGGTCTTCATGCCAAGCTTGCCGTCTCTCACCAGGGCCTCCAGATAGGGTGACGGGCCCTGTCGGCTCTCCAGATCGAAGAGCACGTTTCGATGGATGTCGAGCGTCAGGTCGGTGCCCACCAGATCGGCATTTTCCATCGGCCCGAGCACCGGTAGCCGTCTGCCGAAGCAAGACTTGATGACCGTGTCGACCGCCTCGGCGTCGCAGATGCCACGCTCCACCAGGCTGATCGCCTCGCGCCAGAGCGCGTGCTGCAACCGGTTGCCGATGAACCCCGGCACGTCCTTGGCGACCATCACCGGGGTCTTTCCGGCGGCGGTCAGAAGCGCCATCATCGCATCGGCTGCCGCGTCGCTGGTCCATTCGGTCCTGACCACTTCGACCAGCGGGATCATGTGCGGCGGATTCCACCAATGGGTGCCCAGCGCGTGCTCGGGGCGCTTGAGCCCGTCCATGATCCGGGTGATCTGGATCACGGATGTGTTCGAGGCGAGGATCGCCTGTTCGGGCGCCAGCGCCTCGACCTCGGCAAAGATCTGCCGCTTCAGTTCCAGCTTCTCCGGCGCCGCTTCGAACACGAAGGCAGCGTCCGCGACCGCCGCGCCGAGCGTATCGCAAAGCTCGATCTTCTTCAGCGTCCGGGCGATTTCCGCGTCAGTCGCGCCCAGCGTCCTGAGACTGTCGGAGAACCGCGCCGGTGCGCTTTTCAGCGTCGGCGCGTGCGGGTCGCTGATCGCCACATTCTGGCCGGCCCGCGCCAGTGTGAGTGCGATCCCGTGGCCCATGAGCCCAGCACCGATGACCGCGATCTGAAGGTTCTTTTCCATCCCCTAGCCCGCCGTGTAGCCGCCATCGGCATACAGGATGTGGCCGGTGTA
>CAJQNQ010000130.1 GCA_905479725.1 uncultured Paracoccaceae bacterium
CGTGACCGATTTTATTCTGCACGAGATGACTGAGAAGTTGCTTGTTGATGCGGACTATGAAGCGCGCAAAGCGGCGGTTGCTGAATGGAACGCCAGCCATGCAACACTTAAGAAAGGGATCGCGTTCAGTCCTGTGAAGTTTGGCATTTCATTTACACTGACCCACCTAAACCAAGCGGGGGCGCTGGTGCATGTGTATCAGGACGGCTCGGTCCATCTGAACCACGGCGGCACGGAAATGGGCCAGGGCCTGTTTCAGAAAGTCGCGCAGGTCGCGGCATCGGCGTTCGGCATCGCGCTGGAGGCTGTGAAGATCACCGCGACCGATACCGCGAAAGTGCCCAACACCTCGGCCACGGCGGCCTCCAGCGGGTCGGACCTGAACGGCATGGCGGTCAAAGCCGCCTGTGACACGCTCCGCGAACGCATTGCGGCGCATCTGGCCGAACGGTTCCAGACCGATGCCGCACGGATCACGTTTGCGGACGGGTTGGTCCACGTCGGCACCGAACGTCTGACCTTTGCCGAGGCCGCGATGTCCGCCTATCAGGCGCGGGTCAGCCTGTCCTCGACCGGGTTCTACGCGACGCCCAAACTGGCGTGGGACCGCCTCAAGGGACAGGGGCGCCCGTTCTTCTATTTCGCGTACGGCGCCGCGCTGTCCGAAGTGGTGATCGACACGTTGACCGGCGAATACCGGATCCTGCGCGCGGATATTCTGCACGACTGCGGCAACAGCCTGAACCCGGCGCTGGATATCGGCCAGATCGAAGGCGGCTACGTGCAGGGCGCGGGCTGGCTGACGACCGAGGAACTGGTCTGGGACGATGCCGGACGCCTGCGCACCCACGCGCCTTCGACCTACAAGATCCCCGCATGCGGCGACCGGCCCCGGGTGTTCAACGTCGCCCTGTGGGACGCCGAAAACCCCGAGGACACGGTCCATAAATCCAAGGCGGTTGGCGAGCCGCCGTTCATGCTGGGGATTTCGGTGCTCATGGCCCTGTCCGACGCGGTGGCGGCCTGCGGCGACGGCACGCTTTATCCCGATTTGCACGCCCCGGCCACGGCCGAGCGCATCCTGGCCGCCGTCGCCCGGCAAAGGCGCGACGATGCTTGACCGCGCCGCCCTGGACCAGGCCGTGGAACGCCACGGGTCCGTGGTGCGGGTGGTGATCTGCGCGCATCAGGGGTCCTCGCCGCGTGGCGCCGGCGCGGCCATGCTGGTCTGGTCCGATCTCTCGGATCGCGGCGGGCAGTCGGGCAGCGTCGGCGGCGGCGCGCTGGAATTCGAGGCCGCGCGCCGGGCCCGCGCGATCCTGTCGGGCGCGGCAGAACCGGGGATCGAGCGCCAGGCGCTTGGCCCCAATCTGGGCCAGTGCTGCGGCGGTGCCGTGACGCTGGGATATGAGCGGTTCGACGCGGGCGCGCTTGCCGAAGTCCCGCGAACCGGCCTGTTCGCCCGCCCCCTGAGCCCGCAAGCCGAGATGCCGCTGGCGATCCGCCGGGCGCTCAGATCGGCGCGCGGCGAAGGGGTGGCGACGCTGCGCTTTGCGCGCGGGTGGCTGGCCGAACCGGTCGCCCCGCCCAGCCGCGCAGTGTGGATCTGGGGCGCGGGGCATGTGGGTCGCGCCTTGGCAAGCACGCTGGCCCCCCTGCCCGGTCTTTCCATCACCTGGATCGACACGGCGGCGGACCGCTTTGCGCCGACCATCCCCAACGGCGTCGCCACCCGTGTGGCCCGCGACCCGCTGGCATTGATCCCGGCGGCCCCCGCCGAGGCCGAGCATGTCATCCTGACCTACAGCCACGCGCTGGATTTCGACCTGTGCCATGCCTTGCTGACCCACGGGTTCAAAAGCTGCGGGCTGATCGGATCGGCGTCGAAATGGGCACGGTTTCGCAACCGATTGCGCGGATTGGGCCATGCGCCCGATGAAATCGCGCGCATTTCCTGTCCGATCGGGGATCCGGCGCTGGGAAAACACCCCCAGGAGATTGCCATTTCCGTCGCGGCGGCGTTTCTTGCGCCACGAACCGCCGTGCAAACTCAGCCTGCTTCACGGGCCCAAGACCGGGAGATCCATCGATGACCACCCCTCTTTTGTCGATCAAGGGCCTGACCAAGACCTATCCGGGCGTCATTGCCAATGACGACGTGACCTTCGACATCGCCGAGGGCGAGGTGCACGCGCTGCTGGGCGAAAACGGCGCGGGCAAGTCGACGCTGGTCAAGGCGATCTACGGGCTGGTGCGCCCTGATTCCGGCGAGATGTCCTGGCGCGGTGCCCCCTATACGCCCGGCGCGCCGGCGCAGGCGCGCGCCACCGGCGTGGCGATGGTGTTCCAGCATTTCAGCCTGTTCGAAGCCATGGATGTGGCGGAAAACGTGGCGCTGGGCATGGACAACCCGCCGCCGATCCGCGAACTGGCGGCGCGCATCATCGACGTGTCGCAGAATTACGGCCTGCCGCTGGATCCGTCGCGGATGGTGGGCGATCTGTCGGCGGGCGAGCGCCAGCGGGTCGAGATCATCCGCTGCCTGTTGCAGAACCCGCAGCTTCTGATCATGGATGAACCGACATCGGTGTTGACCCCGCAAGAGGTGGAGATCCTGTTCCACACATTGCGAAAGCTGAAATCCGAAGGCAAATCAATTCTTTATATCTCGCACAAGCTGGAAGAGATCCGTGCCCTGTGCGAAAACGCCACCGTGTTGCGGCTGGGCAAGGTGGTCGGGCGCGCCGATCCGCGCGATGAAAGCGCGCGCTCGCTGGCCGAGCTGATGGTCGGGCAGTCCCTGCACCAGCCGTCCCGCGAACAGACCAAACCCGGTGAAATCCTGTTGCAGGTGCGCGACCTGTCCCTGCCGCCGCAATCGGCCTTCGGCACCGCGCTCAAATCCATCAACCTGACGGTGCGCGAAGGCGAGGTTTTCGGCATCGGCGGGGTTGCCGGGAACGGCCAGGATGAACTTCTGGCCGCTTTGTCGGGCGAGTTCCGCAGCAGCCCCGGCGCGATCCGCATGATGGATGACGGCATCGGCCATATGGGCCCGACCGCGCGGCGCGCGCTGGGCTTGCTCAGCGCGCCCGAAGAGCGCCTGGGCCACGCCGCCGCGCCGGACATGAGCCTGACCGAAAACGCTCTGCTGACCGGTGCCTGGCGCGAAAAACTGGTCAATCGCGGCTTCGTCAACTGGCGCAAGGCGCGCGGCTTTGCCGAGCGGGTGATCGAAACCTTCGACGTGCGCACGCCCGGCCCCCACGTCGCTGCGCGTGCGCTGTCCGGCGGCAATCTGCAAAAATTCGTGGTGGGCCGCGAGATCATGCAGCGCCCGCGCATTCTGGTGGTCAACCAGCCGACCTGGGGCGTCGATGCCTCGGCCGCGGCGGCGATCCGGCAGGCGCTGTTGGATCTGGCGCATAACGGCGCGGCGGTGGTGGTCATCAGCCAGGATCTGGATGAATTGATGGAGGTCGCCGATCAATTCGCGGCCCTGAATGCCGGAACGCTCAGCGCGCCGAGACCGGTGAAAGGCCTGACCATGGACCAGATCGGCCTGATGCTGGGCGGCGCGGAAGGAGACAGCGATGTTGCGGCTTGAGAAACGTCCCTCGCCATCGAAGATGTGGGATTACGCCACACCCCTGTTGGCGGTTGCCCTGACGATGATTGCCGGGGGCATCCTGTTCGCGTTCCTGGGCAAGAACCCGTTCGAGGCGATCAAGCTGATCTTTTGGGATCCGCTGTTCTCGGAGCAGTTTTCGGCCTATTCGCGCCCGCAATTGCTGGTCAAGGCGGGGCCGCTGATCCTGATCGCGGTGGGGCTGGCGATCGGCTTTCGCGCGGGGATCTGGAACATCGGCGCCGAAGGGCAATACATCATCGGCGCGCTGAGCGCGGCCGGTGTCGCGCTGGCCTTTTACCCGGCGGGTGGCTGGTATATCTTTCCACTGATGGTCATCGCCGGCGCGGCCGGCGGCTGGGCCTGGGCGATGATCCCGGCGATCCTGAAAACCCGGTTCAACACCAACGAGATCCTGGTCTCGTTGCTGCTGGTCTATGTCGCCGAAAAGCTGCTGGCCGCCGCCGCGACCGGGTTCATGCGCAACCCCGACGGGGCGGGCTTTCCGGGCTCGCGCAACATCTTCAACTATGCCCCGGCGTCTAACCAGGAACTGATCGCCAACAGCGGGCTGCACTGGGGCGGGGTGGCGGCGCTCATCACCGTGCTCTTTGCCTATCTGCTGCTGCAAAAGCACATCCTCGGGTTCCATGTGCAACTGGCCGGCCAGGCGCCGCGCGCGGCGAAATTCG
>CAJQNQ010000131.1 GCA_905479725.1 uncultured Paracoccaceae bacterium
TCACGGCGGAGCCCTGCCGGACCTGACCAGCCACCTGGTGAACCTGTATATCCGGCCCAGAATGGACAAGCCCGGGGTCGATGCGCTGGCGCAACTGCTGCGCAACGCCTGGGATTGCCGCGAGGAACCGGCGCGCGCGGCTTCGGTGGGGGCAGCAGCGGCGGTTCCGGCGGCGGCGGAATGACCCGCCGCCGCGCCCGCGATCGTCAGTCGAACATCGTCACCACGACCTTGCCGGTGGACTTGCGGCTGCGCATCAGCTCCATCGCCTCGCCGGTTTGTTCCAACGGCAGCGCATGGCTGACATGCGGCTTCAGGCGCCCCTTGGCGTAAAGGCCCATCAACTCGCCCAGCGACCCGGTCAGAACCTCGGGCCGGAAAGAAGCATAGGCGCCCCAGTAGACGCCGATCACGTCGATATTCTTGACCAGCAGGATGTTGGCGGGGAATTGCGGCACCTGCCCGGCGGCAAAGCCGATGGTCAGGAACCGGCCTTCGGGGCGCAGGGCGCGCAGCGCATCCGAGGCGATCGGATCGCCGACCGCGTCATAGATCACGTCCACCCCGCCCAGCGCCTTGAACTGACCCTTCAGATCGTCGCTGCCACTGTCGATCAGAACCGAGGCCCCGGCGTCTTGCGCCACCTTGAGCTTCGCGCCGCCGCGCGCCACGGCAACCACGCGCGCGCCCATCTGCGCGCCGATTTCGACCGCGGTCAGGCCAACGCCGCCCGCCGCCCCCAGCACCAGCAGGGTTTCGCCGGCAGAAAGGCGGGCGCGGCGGGTCAGCGCCACATGCGAGGTGCCATAGGCCACCATGAATCCGGCCGCGTGTTCAAACGGCATGGCATCGGGGATCGGCAGGCAGCGTTCGGCGGCAAAGCATCCGTATTCGGCCAGCCCCCCGCCACCGGCAAAGACCGCGACCCGCTGGCCGACGCGAAGGGTGGTGACGCCGGCGCCCAGGGCTTCGATCTCGCCAGCCGCTTCCATGCCCATCACGAAGGGCAGGGGCGGGCGTTCCTGATATTGGCCGCGCGCCATCAGAAGATCGGCAAAGTTCAGCCCGCAGGCCCGCAGGCGCACGCGCACCTCGCCGGGGGCGGGTTCGGGCATCGGGCGATCCTGAAGGGAGGGGGGCGTGTCGGTCGAGGACAAGACGAAGGCGCGCATCGGGGTCTCCTGTTGGGATGGATTTGTTGGCGTCACGATGGCCATCGCCACGGAAAACGTAAACCCTGACGCCACGGCGCGAACTTTTCGCATTTTGCGAATACACGCGGAGGTTGCTTTCAGGATGCGTCGCATTTTGCAAAACACGTCTTGATGGAAGGCGCTCTGGTCCAATACACTTTAGGGGCAGGGGCGAATCGAGCGGAAAGTTGCCGCGACGTAAGTCGTGGATGGCCCGAGCCGGTGGGCATTCATTCGGTGTGATTATGCGGACCGGGCCACGAAAACCCGGGTTTGAGCCTTGAGAATAGGGAACGCGCTCTCGGAAGATGAAAAATATCTGGGGATTCGGATTAATTGGCACGATTTGTGCTTGAATACCCATCAGGGAGACCTGCCCGCAGCAAAACCAGAACCCCGGTGCGGGTGCCTGACAATAGGAGCGTATTCGTGAAACACCCTGTAGATGTGCATGTCGGCAAGCGCATTCGTCATCGTCGCTGGATGGTGGGCATGACCCAGCAGCAATTGGCGGATTCGGTCGGGATCAAATTCCAGCAGATCCAGAAATATGAAACCGGAATGAACCGCGTCAGCGCGTCGCGGCTTTGGGACATCGCGCGCACGCTCGGGGTTTCCATCAGTTTCTTCTTCGAAGGGCTCAGCGCCGAGTCCGGGGATACCAAGGTCGAGGCCGATATCATGGCCAACAAGGAAGCCATGGAACTTGTGCGCGCCTATTACGCGATTCCCGAAGCGCAGCGCAGGCGCCTGTTCGAACTGGCGCGGGTCCTGTCGGACGCTGCTTGAAACTCGCGACCCTGACCGCGCGGACGGCTGTCTTGCCCGCGCGGTGTCTGGGCGCTACACCCATCGGGTCCGCACATTTGCGGGCCCTTTTTCATGAAAGAACGCTGCCAATGCCCCGCGCCGAACCGAATTCCTCTCTTGCCGCGGAGCTTTGGCAAACCGCCCATGCGCTGGCCGACGCCGCCCGCCCGGTGACGCTGGAGCATTTTCGCGCGCCCGGGTTGACGGCGGACAACAAGGATGCGGGCGGTTTCGATCCGGTCACGGCCGCGGACCGGGCCGCCGAAGCGGCGATGCGCGCGGTTCTGGCCACCCGGCGCCCGCAGGACGCCATCCTGGGCGAGGAAGAGGGCCTGACCCCGGGCACCAGTGGCCTGACCTGGGTGCTGGATCCGATCGACGGAACCCGCGGCTACCTGTCGGGCACGCCAACCTGGGGCGTGCTGATCGCCTTGGCTGACGAGGCCGGCCCGCTCTTGGGGATCATCGACCAGCCCTATATCGGCGAACGCTTCGCCGGCGGGCTGGGTGTCGCCGAATGGTCGGGCCCGGCTGGCGCGCGCGCCCTGTCCAGCCGGCCGCCGCGCCCGCTGGCGGAGTCGATCCTGTTTACCACTTTCCCCGAAGTCGGCACCCGCGCCGACCGCGCGGCGTTCGAGAGGGTCGCCGAACGGGTGCAGCTGACGCGCTACGGCATGGATTGCTACGCCTATGCGCTTCTGGCCGCCGGGCAGATCGACCTGGTGATCGAGGCCGGGTTGAACAGCTATGACATCATGGCGCCCATCGCCGTGATCGAGGCGGCGGGCGGCATGGTCACGGATTGGGAGGGCGGCCCCGTGCATCAAGGCGGGCGGGCGCTGGCGGCGGCGAATGCGGAGATTCACGCGCAGGCGCTGGCGGTTCTGAACGGCTGAAAGGTGCTGAGGGTTGGCGTAGAGGAGGGTCAGGGCCGCAAGCGGCCCTGACGGGGGGACGGGGGCGCGGCTTTGGGCCATCGAGGCCCATCGCCGCGCCGGGAGGTTTCACCTCCCGCGGCCTTCGGCCTTCCCTCCAGGATATTTCAGGCACAAAGATGAAGGGCCTGCGCGCGGTCAGGTGCGGGGTTCGTGAAGCCGGCCGCTGACCCAGGTCGCCCGGATGGCGCGGTCATCGCCCATCATAATCGTTGGAAACACGGCCTGCCACAGATCGTCCGCGCGTGCCGCGCGTTGTGCGATGACCGGGGTGGAGGCCAGATCGACGACAATCAGGTCGGCCTCGACCCCCGGTTTCAGGCGGCCGATCCTGTCGCCCAGCCCCAGCGCGCGCGCCGAGCCTTCTGTCGCCAGCCACCACAGGAACGCCGGGTGCAGCGGGGTGCCGCGCAGCTGGCCGATTTCATAGGCCGCGGCCATGGTGCGCAGCATGGAAAAGGACGATCCGCCGCCGATATCCGTGGCCAGGCCGATGCTCTGCCCTTCGGCCTTCAGGCCGGGCATGTCGAACAGGCCGGAGCCGATGAAGCTGTTCGAGGTCGGGCAATGGATCAGCGAGGCGCCGGTTTCCAGCAGCCGCGCGCGCTCACGTTCGGTCAGGTGGATGGCGTGGCCGTAAAGCCCGCCCGCGCCCAACAGGCCGAACTGTTCATACACGTCCAGATAGTCACGCGCCTTGGGAAACAGGCTGCGGACCCAGGCGATTTCCTCGGTCTGTTCGCTTAGATGCGTCTGCATCAGGCAATCGGGGTGTTCGGCCCAGAGCGCGCCCAATGCCTGCAACTGTTCGGGCGTCGAGGTTGGGGCGAAACGCGGGGTGATGACATAGGACAGCCGGTCCACGCCGTGCCAGCGGTTCAGCAGCGCCTTGGACTGGTCATAGGCCGATTGCGCCGTGTCGCGCAGCGTATCGGGCGCGTTGCGGTCCATGCAGGTCTTGCCGCCCAGCACCCGCATCCCGCGCGCCTGCGCGGCGCCGAACAGGGCGTCCACGCTTTCGGGGTGAATGGTGGCAAAGGAGCACAGCGTCGTCGTGCCCTGCGCCAGCATCAGATCCAGGCACATTTCCGCCATGGCCTGGGCGTGCTGCGGATCGCCAAAGCGCGATTCCTCGGGGAAGGTGTAGCTGTTGAGCCAGTCGATCAGCCGCTTGCCCCAGCTGGCGATGATCCCGGTCTGCGGGTAATGCACATGGGCATCCACGAATCCGGGAGAGATCAGGGCATTGCCGTAATCGAACACCTGCGCCCCGGGATTGGCCGCGCGCAACGCGTCGGCGGGGCCAACGGCCGCTATTCGCCCGCCGTCGATCAGCACCGCGCCATGGGGATCGTGGCGCGCGGCGCCGGGTCCGGCGTGAAACGGATCGGCGGTGAATTCCAGGGTCTGCCCCAGAAGCAAGATCGACATGGCATATCCGTGCATTGGCTGAACGCCCCCTTTATTGCGCGAAGGAAACGGCTTAACAAACGCTTTGTGTCCGGCGATCCGGCGCGGAACGGACAAGCGCGGAGGCGGCGATGAACACAACCGACACCGAAATCGGTGACGATCTGCCCGGCACCGAGCCCGAGGACGCCCTGCATGACGGGATGGACGACGAGCGCGCCGCGCGGGTGCTCGACGCGCTGGAGTTGGGCGACGCCGCGGCTGTGAGAGAGGCGCTCGAGCCTGTCCATGCCGCGGATATCGCGGACTTTCTGGAGCAGATCAGCGGCACGCAGAGGCGCGCGCTGCTGACGCTGTGCGCCGATCTGCTGGACGGCGACGTGCTGTCCGAACTTGACGAAAGCGTGCGCGAGGAGGTGATCGACGCGCTCCCGCGCGAGGCGCTGGCCGAGGCCGTCCGCGACCTGGACACCGACGATGTCGTCGACATCATCGAGGATCTGGAAGAGGGCGAGCAGGCCTATATTCTGGACCAGCTGGAAAGCGAGGACCGCGCGGCGGTCGAAAGCTCCTTGTCCTGGCCGGAACATTCCGCCGGCCGTCTGATGCAATCCGAAACGGTGGCCGTGCCGCAGGACTGGACCGTCGGGCGGGCGATCGATTACATGCGCTCGGTCGAGTGGTTGCCCGACCAGTTTTATCACGTGATCCTGGTCGACGAGCGCCACAGACCGACCGGTTACGCCACGCTGGGCCGGGTCCTGGCTTCGCGCCGCGCCGTCCTGCTGGCTGATATCATCGAGGACAGTTTTCGCGCGGTCGAGGCGACGCAGGAAGAAGAAGAGGTCGCGCGCCTGTTCAACAAGTATCACCTGATCTCCACGCCCGTCGTCGATCCGTCCGGGCGGCTGGTCGGGGTCATCACGATCGATGACGCCATGGCCGTTCTGGACGACGAGCACGAGGAGGACATGCTGCGCCTGGCCGGCGTGAACGAGGAAAGCTCGCTCTCGGACCGGATCTGGGACACCGCGCGCAGCCGCTTCGTGTGGCTGGCGGTCAATCTGGCGACGGCCATTCTGGCCTCGGTCGTCATCGCGCAGTTCGCCGAGGCGATCAACACCATGGTCGCGCTGGCCGTCCTGATGCCGATTGTCGCGTCGATGGGCGGCAACGCGGGCACGCAGTCGATGACCGTGGCGGTGCGCGCGCTGGCGACGCGCGAACTGACCGGGCAGAACACCCGCCGCGTGGTCTGGCGCGAACTGGTGGTTGGCGTGATCAACGGCCTGGCCTTCGGCGCGATCATGGCCGCGGTCGCCACGCTGTGGTTCGGGGTGCCGATGCTGGCCCTGGTGATCGCCCTGGCGATGGTGGCGACACTGGCCTCGGCGGCGCTGTCGGGGATCGTGCTGCCGGTGGCGATGGACAAGCTGAACATCGATCCCGCGCTGGCCTCGGGCACGTTTGTCACAACCGTGACGGATGTGGTCGGTTTTCTTTCGTTCCTTGGCCTGGCCTCTGTCATGTTGCTGTGAGTCCACCGATCGCGGAGCCCACATGAACGATATCGACGCCGAAAAAGCCGTGGCCCGCAAAACCGCCTTCGCGGCGCGCAAGGCCGCGCATGCAACCGGGTTGGACGCCGCCGCGCAGGCCCATCTGCGCGCCGCCTTGGCGGAATTCGGCGACGCGCCGCTGGCCGGCTACATGCCGATCCGCACCGAGATCGACCCGGTGCCGGTGATGGCGGCGCATCGTGGTCCGGTGGGGGTGCCGGTGATCCTGGGTGCCGGGCAACCGCTGGCGTTCCACGCCTGGACCCCCGATTGCGCGATGACAGACGGTCCGTTCGGCGCGCAGGTTCCGGTGCAGCGGCAGGCCCTGACGCCGCGCGCGGTGATCGTGCCCCTGGTGGGATTCGATGCGCGCGGCTACCGGCTGGGCTATGGCGGCGGGTTCTATGACTGGACGCTGGCCGTGCTGCGGACGGCCGGGCCGGTACTGGTGCTGGGCTTTGCCTATGACGCGCAGGAACTGCCCGAAGTGCCGATCGACGCCTACGATCAACGCCTTGACGGGATTGTGACCCAAAGCGGGGTGCGGCGCTTCGCCTGAGCGCGCGGGGCCGCATATCGGCTTTCGTATGAAAGCCGCGCCGGGCTTCGTGACCGATTCTTTCCGGCCCAATTCTTTCGGCCCGCCATGTCTCGTGCAGCGCCGCTGCCGATCATCGCCGGATGCCTCGCCCGCCGTGGTTCCAGCGCGATCGCAGTGGCGCCCGGCTCAATCCGTGCACAGGATTTCGCGGCGGCCGGGCAGGGTGAATACCTCCTGGCAGCCAAACAGCGGCTGGATCGGCGCGCAGCTGCGCGAGCGGGCCAGACAGGCTCCTTCGCAATCGGCCGCGGCGTCGCAGGGTTGCCCGGCATCGGATGTCGGGAAAATGCAGGCATAGACCCCGGTGCCGCGCGGCAGAAAACGCCCGCCGCCGCGCTCGCAGGTGGTGCGTTGCAGGGCCATCATGGCGGTTTCGGGCGGGCGGACAGGGGCGTTGGATTGCGCCGGTTCGGCCGGGGCCGCCGCGCTGCCGAGGGTGGTCAGGGCGGGCGCGTCGGCGACCGATGGCGTGGCTGGGGCGACAGCCGGCGCGGGTTCAGCATCCTGTGCGGACAAGGCCCGCGCTCCCGCCCCACCGGGCACCTGCGCGCAGGCGCCAAGCGTCAGGACCAGGGCGAAAGCGGCCAACAGGCGGATCATGGGCGCTTGCCGTCAGCCTGGACGGCGGGGCCCGGGGGGCGCGGACGGGTGTTGGACGCGGCGATCAATAGGGCAGGGGATGCGCGCGGTGACACGCGTCGATGGCGGCGATCAGTTCGGGGTCCAATGCCAGGTCCATCGCCGGCAATTGATGCGCCAGTTGTTTCGAGATCGTCGCGCCGATGATCGGGATCGACACGAACGGGCGGCTGCGATGCCAGGCCAGCGCCATATGCACCGGGTCGATATGCCAGTCGCGGGCCAGCCCCAGATAGGCCGAGACCGTCTCGAACACGCGCGGCGTGATCCGGCCGCCCAGCGTGTCCGACTTTTCGCGCCGCGAGCCTTCGGGGATCACGCCGCCGGCGTATTTGCCGGTCAAAAGCCCGGTCGCCAGTGGCGAAAAGGCCAGCAGCGGCACGTCCTCCATCACGCTGGCTTCGGCCATGTCGGTATCGAACAGGCGGCACAGCAGCGAATACTCGTTCTGCACGCAGGCCACGCGCGGCAGGTCCTGCGCCTCGGCGACGGCGATCCATTGCGCCAGCCCCCAGGCGGTTTCGTTGGACAGCGCGATGCGCCCGATCTTGCCCTCGGCGATCAGCGCGGCGGCCTCGGTCAGCACCTCGGCGATATGGGCACGGGTCCGGGCCTTGTCACGGGGCGGTGTGTAGGTCCAGTTCTTGCGAAAGTGATAGCTGCCGCGATTGGGCCAGTGCAGTTGAAAGATGTCGATGAAGTCGGTCTGTAGCCGTTTCAGCGACCCCTCGACCCCGCTGCGCAACCGCGCGGCGCTGATCGGCGGGGCGCCGCCCGGGATCACGCCGGCCCCATCGCCCGATACCTTGGTGGCGATGATCAGCCGGTCGCGCGCGCCCTTGGCGTTCCACTGGCCGATGATGTCCTCGGTGCGGCCCAGCGTGTCGGCGCTGATCGGGTTCACCGGATACATTTCCGCGGTGTCGAGGAAATTCAGCCCGCGCTCCAGCGCCATGTCGATCTGGTGGTGGGCGTCGGCGACCGGGGTCTGGGTGCCCCAGGTCATGGTGCCCAGGCAGAAATCGGGGACGGTGGGGCCCTTGGGGCTCAGGGTGTGATGGGTCATTCGGGCTCCGGCGTTTGGCGCGCAGACTAGCGGGTTCAAGGGGAAAGGCAAGACGGGGGCCTGGTGGGGGGCTTGGTGGGGGGGTATGCCGGAAATGTTGAGAACATAAAGAGAACATGCTAGGACTCGAGCATGACAGGCACCCTTGATTCCACACCCCCGGACGATCCACGGCCAGATGCGGGGCCAGATGCGGGGCCATCCCGCCCGGCCAGCAAGCCTGACCGCGCCGCAGCCGCCCGGCTGCTGGCCGATCTGGCGGCGCATGGCTCGGGCGTGGGGTTGGCCGCCGGGGGCGATGCGCCGATGCCCGCCCCGCTGGTCCCGCTGGAACAGATGGCGCTGGCCCGTGGACGGGTGCATGAACTGACCGGCCCGGCGCGGCGCACGCTGGCCGCCGCGGCGGCGGGGGTGGCGCAGGCCGAAGGGCCGGTGCTGTGGCTGCGCCCCGGTTGGCGTGCCGAGGGGCTGTGCCCGCAGGGGCTGGCCGCGCTGATGCCCGATCCCGGCGCGCTGATCGTGGCCAACTGCGCCCGCGCGCCTGATCTTCTGTGGGGGATGGAGGAAGCCCTGCGCGCCGGATGCGTGGCGCTGGTGGTGTCGGAAATCACCGAAATGCCGGATCTGCGGCAGGTGCGCCGCCTGCATCTGGCGGCGGCGGACGGGGTGATGCGCAACCGGCTGGCGGGCCGGGTGCAGCCCGCGCCGCTGGGCCTGCTGCTGGCGCATGAAACCGCCGACGCGCGCATTGCCGGGGTGGAAAGCCGCTGGGCGCTGCACCCGCTGCCGCCACGCCCGCCCGCGCCGTTTGAAACCCTGCGCCCCGGGGATGACGGGGTGCGCTGGCGGCTGGACCGGCAATTGATGCGCGGCGCGCCGCCCAAGGATTGGGAGGTGCGGTTCGAACGCCCCCGCATCGCGGACCGGGACGGGCAGGCACCAGACGGGCAGGCACCAGACGGGCAGGGCGTGGCGCTGCTGGCCTGACGGGACAGGCGGCTGGCAAACACGCGGGGCAGGCCCGTCAAGGCAAGTGAACGCATCTTGGCAAACCGTCCCCAAGCCGCTTTGATCGGTGCGCGGTGCAAGGCATCGCGGCGCCGATACGCGCGGGCACGGAAACGGGGGGCCACATGAGCGACATCACCATCACCAGAGACGGGCGCATTGCTACGGTGTCGTTTGACCGGGGCACCCCCGCGAACCCGCTTTCCATTGGCTTGATGCGGGACCTGACCGCCGTTGCCCGCAGTTTCGAGGATGACGCCAGCCTGTCCGCCGTGATCCTGACCGGGCGTGCCGACAATTTCTGTCTGGGCTTTGATCTGCGCGATGCGCAAACCCAGGCGCTGCCACAAATCCCGCTGGCCGAACGAAGGCTGGCACTTCAGGTCGGTGCCCGCATGTGCCGCGCGTGGGAGCAGATCGAAGCGCTGACCATTGCCGCTATTGACGGCTGGTGCGTGGGCGGCGGCGTGGCCCTGGCGGTATCGCTGGATCTGCGCATCGCCGCGCCGTCCTCGACGCTCTATGTGCCCGAGGTCGAGCGCGGGCTGAACATGTCCTGGGGCTCGATCCCGCGCATCACCAACCTGATCGGCCCGGCCCGCGCCAAGCGGGTGATCGTTCTGGCCGAACAGGTCGGCGCCACACAGGCCGAGCACTGGGGGCTGCTGGATGGGGTGGCGCGGGACGGCGCGGTTCGGGCCGCCGCGCGCGCGAAGGCCGAAAAGGCCGCAGGGCTGCCGCCCGTCGCACTGCGCATGTGCAAACAGGGCATCAACGCCTATGCCAATGCCCTGGCCCCGCTGGCCAGCCATTCGGATTTTGATCAATTCGCGCTGGCCCATGCCAGCGAGGACGCCGCCGAAGGGATCGCAGCCTTCTTGCAAAAGCGCGATCCCCGGTTCTCGGGGCGTTAGGGCGTCCGGAACGCCTCGGGCCTGGCCTCGCGGGCCATGTGGTCCAGCACGGCATTGACGAACTTGCTTTCGCGCCCCTCGGGGAAGAACGCCTGCGCCAGTTGCACGAATTCGGTGATCACCACGCGCGGCGGCGTGTCGGTTTCCAGAAACTCGGCCCCCGCCGCGCGGAACAGCGCCCGCAGCGTGGGGTCGATGCGGCTGATCGGCCATTTGGCCACCAGCGCGCGGTCGGTCATCTGGTCGATGCGGCCCTGATCGTCCACCGCCATATCCACCAGCTTGCGGAAATGGGCGATA
>CAJQNQ010000132.1 GCA_905479725.1 uncultured Paracoccaceae bacterium
TCTATTCGGCGCTGATCTGCATGGTCATCGCAGGGTTTCTGGCCATTGCGCTGCTGGGTCAGAAGCGGGCGAAACGCACGGACAGCCTGTTTCCGCTGCTGATGGCCATCTACCTGCTGGTGCCGGCGGTGATGGCGCTTCCACTGGTCGAAAGCCTGCCCCAGATGCGGTTCGTCGATGCGTGGTTTGAAATGATCTCCAGTTTCACCACCACCGGGGCCTCTCTGATCGATCTGCCGCGCCGTGTGCCGGATGCGGTTCATCTGTGGCGCGGGATGGCCGGGTGGCTGGGCGGGCTGTTCATCCTGTCCGCCGCCACCGCGCTTCTGGCGCCCTTGCGGCTGGGCGGGTTCGAACTGATCCACCGCGACTCGGCCGCCGTCGCCCGCGTTGGCGGCACCACGCAACCCCCCGGCGTGCGGCTGCGGGCCCATGCCCGTGTGATCTTTCCCGCATATCTGGGGCTGACCCTGGCCCTTTGGGCGCTGCTGACTTTCTCCGGGGTGCCGTCCTTCGACGCACTGATGCAGGCCATGGCGACGCTTTCGACCTCGGGTATCTTGCCGCGCGAAGCGCTTGGCGGTGTCGGACTTGGGGCCGAGGCGTTGTTGTTCATCTTCATGATCCTGGCCCTGAGCCGCCGCTTCCTGCCCGGTCATGGCGGGCGCCCCAAGCCGCTGCACCAGGATCCCGAATTGCTGACCGCCGCCGCAATCGTCGTGCTGGTGTCGCTGTTTGTCGTGCTGCGCCACTGGGCCGGCGCGTTCGAAACCCGCGAGGGGGAAAACCTGCCGGCCATCGGCCGTGCGGCCTGGGGCGCGGGCTTTACCAGCCTGTCCTTCCTGACCACGACCGGTTTTGTCAGCCAGGACTGGATGACCAGCCGCATGTGGTCCGGCCTGACGCCGCCCGGCTTGGTGTTGATGGGCCTGGCCCTGCTGGGCGGCGGCGCTGCAACGACGGCCGGCGGGATCAAGCTGCTCAGGGTCTACGCGCTGACCCGGTTGGGCAAGGCCGAGGTCGAGCGGCTGATCTATCCGTCGATCGTCACCGGTGGCCACGAATATGACCGGTTTCTGGCCACCACCGGCGCACGCTCCGCTTGGCTGTTCGCCATGGTTTTCGCGCTGACGGCGGTCGGTGTGGTGGCGTTGCTGCTGCTCAGCGGGATGAGCCTGGAAACCGGCCTGATCTTTGCGGTGGCCGGGTTGTCCAACACCGGGCCGCTGGTGCAGGTGGCCGCGGAACTGCCGCTTTACTGGGTGCTGCTGTCCGATCCGGCGCGCGCGGTTCTGGCGCTTTCCATGATTCTCGGACGGTTGGAGATCCTGGTCTTTCTGGCCTTGATCCTGGGTAGGGCGCAAAGAAACTGATTTGCGACGGGCTGTTCGGAGGCCAACTGGTCAACCAAAAGCCGGTCCCATGGCAGGGTTGCCGGTTTAGCGCGCTGAAAACCCATCATTTTGATCTGGAAACTTGGCCAACCTCGCTTCATACTCGCCCGACAGGGGGAGACTGCGTTGGCAATACGCTGCGCGGGCCGAAATAAAAAAGGTAAACACAATGGCCGCTGACAAACAGAATTTGCAGGACGCATTCTTGAATCATGTTCGCAAGAACAAGGTTCCGGTGACGATATTCCTGATAAACGGGGTCAAACTGCTGGGTGTCATCACCTGGTTCGACAATTTTTGCGTGTTGCTGCGCCGGGAGGGGCAAAGCCAACTGGTCTACAAGCACGCGATTTCCACCATCATGCCGGGCCAGCCTATCTCGCTTTACAACGGCGAGGAATAGGCCGCCGGGCGCGGATTACACCGGTTGAACACAGATTTTCATGAACACGGCGCGCCGGGCGATCAGCATCGTCAGGCGGCGCTGGTCATCCATCCCGAAATTCGCGGCAACGACCTGCTGCGCGACGCGGATTCGGCGCTGGCCGAGGCCGTGTCGCTGGCGCAGGCGCTGCCCGGGATCCAGGTCATCGATGGATTGGTCGTGCGCCTGCCGCGCGCGCAGCCGGGCATGTTGTTCGGCTCGGGCAAGGTGGACGAGCTCAAGGCGCGGATCGAGGCCGACGAGATCGATTTGGTGCTGATCGACGGCCCGGTATCGCCGGTTCAGCAACGCAACCTGGAAAAGGCCTGGGGCGTGAAGCTGCTGGATCGCACCGGCCTGATTCTGGAAATCTTCGCGGACCGCGCGCGCACCCGCGAGGGCGTGTTGCAGGTGGAACTGGCGGCGTTGAGCTATCAGCGCACGCGGCTGGTGCGGGCCTGGACCCATCTGGAGCGTCAGTGCGGCGGGCTGGGGTTTGTGGGCGGGCCGGGCGAGACGCAGATCGAGGCCGATCGGCGCGCCATCGACACGCAGGTGGTGCGGCTGAAGCGGCAACTGGAAAAGGTCGCCAGAACCCGCGAGTTGCACCGCGCGGCGCGGCGCCGCGTGCCCTATCCGATCGTCGCGCTTGTGGGCTATACCAACGCGGGCAAATCGACCCTGTTCAACCGCCTGACCGGGGCCGACGTGATGGCCAAGGACATGCTCTTTGCCACGCTGGACCCGACGATGCGCGCGGTAACCCTGCCCGGTGGCCTGCCGGTGATTCTGTCGGACACGGTTGGATTCATCTCGG
>CAJQNQ010000133.1 GCA_905479725.1 uncultured Paracoccaceae bacterium
CTGGGCCATCCGATCGGCGCATCGGGCGCGCGGATCATGGTTACGTTGCTGAACGCCCTGGAAACCCGGGGCCTGAAGCGCGGAGTCGCGGCGATCTGCATCGGCGGCGGCGAAGGCACGGCAATCGCCATCGAGCGCCCGTAGGCGTTCAGCCGCCTGTCGGCGCCGGGTCGCCGGTTGCCGGGGCAAGCCAGACGGTGGCGCACCCCCCGGGGTTTCGGCTTGTGACACCGGCTTATGTTCCGCAGACCGGCGGCTGCGGCAGGCGTTGCCCTGCACCGGGCGGCGGTGCATAACCGCAGCCGGAGGCACGGATATGACAGCGGATTTTCTGGCTCTGGCGGGCGGGATCGGGTTGTTCCTGCTGGGGATGCAGGTGATGACCGACGGCTTGCGCCATCTGGCCAACCGGCAGATGCGGGCGATTCTGGCGCGGTTCACCACCTCTCCGCTGACCGGCACCTTGACGGGCGCGGTCACCACGGCGGTGATCCTGTCCTCCAGCGCGACGATGGTCACGGTGATCGGCTTTGTCGGCGCCGGGCTGATGACCTTTCCGCAGGCGCTGGGTGTCATTTACGGCGCCAATATCGGCACCACCATGACCGCCTGGATCGTCGCGCTGGTGGGGCTGAAGCTGAAACTGGGCGCCGTTGCCCTGCCGCTTCTGCTGGCCGCGGTGCTGGCGCGCACGGTGCTGGGCGGCGCCTGGGCGCGCGCGGCACTGGCGCTGGCCGGGTTCAGCCTGATCTTCATCGGCCTGGACATGATGCAGGAAGCCGCACGGGGATTCGAATCGCTGCTGACCGCAGACAGGCTGCCCGCCGATACGCTGGCGGGGCGGCTGTGGCTGGTGGCGGCCGGGGCGGTGATTACCATTGTCATCCAGTCCTCCAGCGCCGGGGTGTCGGCGGCACTGGTGCTGGTGGCCTCGGGCGCGATGGGGCTGGAGCAAGCCGCCGCCATGGTGATCGGCATGAATGTCGGCACCACCTTCACCGCGCTGCTGGCCGCGCTGGGCGGGTCGCGCGACATGTATCGCACCGCCACGGCGCACCTGACCTATAACCTTGTTACCGCCACTGCCACCTTTGCGCTTCTGGGGTGGATCGTTCGCCTTGTTGACGGGTTCTCGGGCGGGGATCCGGCCACCGCGCTGGTGCTGTTTCACACCGTGTTCAACGTGCTGGGCGCGGCGATCATGCTGCCCCTGACCCCGGGTTTCGCGCGTCTGATCGAACGGTTGATCCCGGGCACTGACACGTCGCTGACCCGCGCGCTGGACCCCGCGTTGCTGGGCGATCCCGCCGCCGCGCTGGACGCCGCGCAGGCGGGGGCCGATGCCATCGCCCAAAGCCTGTTCGCCACGCTGGGGCGGGCGCTGTCCCCTGAGGGCGCGGACATGCGCCCGTCAAGATCGGTGCTGGCGGTGGAACCCGCGCTGGATGAGATGCGCGACTATCTGGCCGGCATTTCCGTCGCGCCCGATCAGCCGCATCTGACGAATCGCTATTCGGCGCTGTTGCATCAGGTCGATCATCTGGGTCGGCTGGCGGCGCGCCTGATGCGCGATGACCGGCTGCCGGCCCTGCACCGCGACCCGATGATGCGCCGCCCGGCGATGGCGCTGGGCGCCGCCGCGCGGCGCGCGGCCTTTTCGGCCAACGCGATTTCCGCCGAACAACTGGACCGCTTGACCGGGCTGATCGCCGGGCGCACCGGGCGGCTGCGGCGCTCGGCCCTGCTGCGCGAGCATGTCGGGCTGGTCAGCGTACCCGGGGTGTTCGAACTGACGGATGCGATGCGCTGGCTCCAGCGCACCGCCCACAACGTCACCCGCGTGCTGCACTACCGCGAAATCGCCGACCACAGCGAACCGCCCAAGCCGCTGGCCGAGAGGTTGCAGACAGACGATGACGGCGCATCCCGCGAGGACGCGCCGACCCCCTGAGCCGGCGGGCGGCCAGACTTAGCGCGATGCGGCCAGCGCGGCGATGATCGCGTCGCCCATTTCGCTGGTGGACACGGGCGTCGCGCCGTCCTCGCCCAGCAGATCGGCGGTGCGCAGTCCGTCGGCCAGCACCTTTTCCACGGCGGCTTCGACCCTGTCGGCCTCGGCCCCCATGTCGAACGAATAGCGCAGCGCCATGGCAAAGCTGAGGATGCAGGCGATGGGGTTGGCCTTGCCCTGACCGGCGATATCCGGGGCCGAGCCATGCACCGGCTCATACAGCGCCTTCGGGCGGCCATTGGCCATGGGGGCCCCCAGGCTGGCCGAGGGCAACATGCCAAGGCTGCCGGTCAGCATGGCAGCCGCGTCCGACAGAAGATCGCCGAACAGGTTGTCGGTGACGATCACGTCGAACTGGCGCGGCCAGCGGCAGAGCTGCATGGCGCCGGCATCGGCATACATGTGTGACAGGTCCACATCCGGGTATTCGGTCTCGCCGACCTTCGTCACCACCTCGCGCCAGAGCACGCCCGATTCCATGACATTGGCCTTTTCCATGGAACAGAGCTTGTTGCCGCGCTTGCGCGCCAGTTCGAATGCC
>CAJQNQ010000134.1 GCA_905479725.1 uncultured Paracoccaceae bacterium
CCGCCGCCGCCGCCGGACGGCGCGTCGGCCTGCTGCACCACAAATTCCGAGTTGGTCGCGAAAAGCGGCGTGGCCACGGCATAGAAATACCAGGCTGTAATCAGCGTGGGCAGGCCGACAAACACCAGAAGCCGCGCGGCGAGCAGCGTCATGCGCCGGCGGCGGCGCCGCGCGATATCCTTCTGGATGCGCGACACCTCGATCTCGCGATCCTCGCCCCCGGGCCCGGGTTGCGGCGCCAGCGCGGGAGGCTGGGGTTGCCGGTAGGCCTTGGGCAGTTGCGGCTGCGCGGTGGTCGCCACCGCGCGGGTCTCCGAACTCTTGTCGCGCACGATGTCCAGCAGGGTCGAGGGCTCGAACGGATCGATGCCCTGCGCGCGCAACAGGCGCACGGCATCCAGCCCGGTAGCGGCGCGGATGCCGTGGCGCTGGGCCACGCGCTGGGCCATGCGAAGCTGGCGCCCGGTCAACCCTTCGGCGCGGATAGCTTCGATCTCGGCCTCGACCCGGGCGTTTCCGGTGACATCCGCCGAATGCAGGTCGGTGGCGTGGCGCGCGGCGGGCTGCACGGTTGCGGATGCGGTGTGATCGGCAGGCTGTGCCGCCGGAGAAGGTGCGCGCGCCGTCGACGGGCCGTCCTCATCGAACAGCGCATCGGCCGCGGGCTGCGAGGTTCCGGTCGCGGATGCCGGCGCGGATTCGGGCGCGGATGCCGGCTCTACCGGGCGTGCGGCCGCTTCGCGCCGCGCCGCGCGCTCGGCGGCGCTGGGCGGGCGGGCAGGGCGAACGCCGCCGGACGCGGACACCGTCGGGTCATCCGAGACGCCGGTGCGCAGCGCGTCCGAGGCGTCGTCGCCCAGCCGCAGGCGGAATCGTCTAGCTTTGGGTCTCGTAGTCATAGATGGCTTTTGCTTCTTCCAGCGTGTCAAAAAATTGTAGCTGCCCGCCGCGCAACACGGCGGCGGATTTGCAGTATCGTTCCAGCGTCTCGGCCTGATGCGAGACGACCAGCACCGTGGCCTGCTCCAACCGCTCCTTCAGGATCGTCCCGGCGCGGCGGTTGAAGTTCACGTCCGTTGTCGCCGGCATCCCTTCGTCAACCAGATACAGGTCGAATTCGATCGCCAGCATCAGGGCAAAGGCGAAGCGTGATCGCATCCCGGCGCTGTAGGTGCCGACCGCCATGTCGAAATAGTCCCCGATATCGCACAACCACCGGCAAAAGGCCTCCACCTCGTCGGGGTCCAGCTGGTAGAGCCGGGCAATGTAGCGCGCGTTTTCGGTCGCCGTGTGGCGGTGGTTGATCCCCCCCATGAAGCCCAGCGGAAACGAGACGCGGCAGGCGCGCGTGATGGTGCCGTCATCGGGTTTTTCCAACCCGGCCATCATGTTGATGATGGTCGTCTTGCCCGATCCATTGGGCGCCAGGATACCCACCGAATGCCCCAGGGTGATGCGGAACGAGGCATTGTGCAGGATGACCTTGTGGGCCTTCCCGGTCCAGAAAGATTTGCTGACGTTGGAAAACTCCAGCATCGATACGCCTCTGTTACCCGCCCTTTCACGAGAGTATCGCATGAAGAGCTTAACGGGTTTTCTTGCCGCCCCGGAATAGTGTCGAACTGCGTCAGGGCCGGAAATCACGCCCGAGTATGCCGCAAAGCCCCCGGTGGCGGTAGTGAAAACTGCGTGTGCGGCGATCGGCCGTGGCGGTGGCGGACCCCCGGGGTTTACTTTGCGCGCCAAAGCCCACACATCCCAGTGGGAGACGGGCCGATGACGACAGGCCGATGACCATGGGCGAAGGACAACCGGCGAAGGATCTGGCATGAGCGGCAACCCACATTCCTCTGTTGAACCCCCTCAAGACGCAAAGGCCGGGACCGCGCTGGACCTGGCCTTGCAGCGCATGGCCCGGGCGCCAGATGATGCCGCGGCACGGCTTCGGTTTCATGCCGAATTGACGCAAAGCGAGATCTTCGTGCTGCTGGAGACCGAGGTCGAGGGCGCGCGCATGACCCCCCGCGTCTTCGACCTGAGCGATGGCCGCGCCGTGCTGGGGTTTGAAACCGAATGGCAGCTTGCCGGGTTCGCCGGTGGCGCCGCGGCCTATGCGGCCCTGCCTGGGCGCGTGCTGGTGTCGATGCTGGCGCAGGCCGATCAGCCCCTGTCGCTGATCGTCTCGCCCGACACGCCCCATGCCGCACTGCTGTCGCCCGAGGCGCTGCGCTGGCTGGACCAGACCCTGGCCGCCGCCAGCCCCGATGAAACCGAAGCAACCCCCGAGAACTTCACCGCGCCCGGTTTGCCCGACGGTGTTCTGAAGCTGCTGGTTCCGGCGCTGGAACGGCGCCTGTCCGGAATGCCTGGACTGGGGCGGGCCCTGCTGGCGGGCGTGACCTGGCGGGGCGGTGGCACCGGGCATGTGCTGGCGGTGTCGGGGTTGCCGCAGGCAGCGCAGGCCCCGCTGGCGCGCGCGGTGGTCGAGGCGCTGTCGCTCTCCGGGTTGGAGGCCGGTGTCCTGGATGTGATCTTTCCCCCCCAGCCGGTGATGGAGCGGATCGGCTCGGCCGGCCTGAGGCTGCACCCCGCGCCGTTTGTCATGCCAGACGATCAGATCGTCACACCGCAGACGGGCGCGGGGGAAAACCCGGGCATGAACCCTGATCGGCCACCCAAACTGAAGTAAGATGCCCGCCGAGATACCCCCGCCGCCCGCATCGAACGGGCGGAACGAAACCATTGGAGGGCGACATGTTCGAGAAGCTGGGCCGGTTCCTGAGCCGCTATCTGGAATTCGAACGCCGCAAGGCACAGCCGTATGTTTCGCAGGATTTCGACGCGCTGCGCGGCGCGCTGCGGGTCGGGGATGTGCTATTGGTCGAAGGGCGCGCCAAGATTTCGACCGGTATCAAGTATCTGACGCAAAGCACGTGGTCACATGCCGCGCTCTGCGTCGTGGATGAGCGGGGCGGCACGCCGTGTGAGTTGGTCGAGGTCACACTGGCGGATGGCTGCCACCGCATTCCGCTGACCAAATACAAGGATTTCAACACGAGGATCTGCCGTGCCGCCGGGCTGACCGATGAAGATCGCGCCGCCGTCGCCGCCTTTGCCGTCAGCAAGATCGGCCTGACCTACGACACGCGCAACATCATCGATCTGGCGCGCTACCTGTTGCCCTTCCCGCCCGTCCCTGTGCGCTGGCGGCGGCGGATGCTGGCGTTCGGCTCGGGCGATCCGACACGGGCGATCTGCTCGTCGCTGGTGGCGCAGGCGTTCCAGTCGGTGCGCTATCCGATCCTGCCGACCATTCGGATGATCCGCGCCTCGTGTCCAAGCCGGCATCAGCGCCGCGAGGTCTGGCACATCCGGCACAGTTCGCTGTTTGTGCCGCGTGACTTCGACCTGTCGCCCTATTTCGCGGTCATCAAACCGTCGATTGCACACGGTGTCGATTACCGCCGAATTCCCTGGGCCGAACCGGGCCAGGACGAGGACCAGCGCGGAAATTCGGATGAAAATGTGGGGTAATATAATACCCAATTTGCAAGCATCTGATAATGAAGGATTAAAACGGAATAAGCTGCCTTGACGCGGCCGTGTGAATCGCTAGAACACGCCCATCCGGTGCCGGGCCTGTGCCCTTTGCCGTATCTCGTTTCACTTTTCAGGGCAGACCATGAAAACCTACACCGCAAAACCGGCGGAGATCGAGAAGAAGTGGATCCTGATCGACGCCGAAGGCGTTGTTCTGGGCCGTCTCGCCACGATCGTCGCCAGCCTGCTGCGTGGCAAGCACAAGCCGACCTTCACGCCGCACATGGACATGGGCGACAATGTCATCATCATCAACGCCGACAAGGTGCAGATGACCGGTAACAAGCGCGCCGACAAGAAATACTACTGGCACACCGGCCACCCGGGCGGCATCAAGCACCGCACCGCCGGTCAGGTGCTGGAAGGCGCCCATCCGGAGCGCGTTGTCATCAAGGCTGTCGAGCGGATGATTTCGCGCAACCGTCTGGGCCGCCAGCAGATGACCAACCTGCGCGTTTATGCCGGCACCGAGCACCCGCACGAAGCCCAGCAGCCGACCGTCATGGACGTCAAGTCGCTGAACCCGAAGAACTCCCGGAGCGCACAATAATGGCTGATGAGATCAAATCCCTCGACGCGCTGAAAGATGCCGTCGCCGGTGCGGCCACCGACGCTGCCGATGCCTCGGTCGGCGCCGACACCGCCCTTGCCCCCGCTCGTGAACCGCAGCGCGACGCGCTGGGCCGCGCCTATGCAACCGGCAAGCGCAAGGACGCCATCGCGCGCGTCTGGATCAAGCCGGGGTCGGGCAAGGTCACCGTCAACGGCAAGGATATCAACGCGTATTTCATGCGTCCCGTGCTTCAGATGATCCTCAAGCAGCCGTTCACGGTTGCCGGTGTCGAAGGCCAGTTCGACGTGATGGCCACGGTTGTCGGCGGCGGCCTGTCCGGTCAGGCCGGCGCAGTCAAGCACGGCGTCTCGAAAGCGTTGCAGCTTTACGATCCGTCGCTGCGTGCGGCTTTGAAGGCCGCTGGCTTCCTGACCCGTGACAGCCGGGTCGTGGAACGCAAGAAATACGGCAAGCGCAAGGCCCGCCGCAGCTTCCAGTTCTCGAAGCGCTAAGGCTCGTAGCCTTATCCCTGAATTTGGAAAAGCGCGGCCTTCGGGTCGCGCTTTTTCGGTTTCACCAAACATCAGAGGTGCCGCATGTATACGCCCAAGCATTTTTCGCTGCATGATGATCCGCAGATAGCTTCCCTTATCGCGGCCTACCCGCTGGCTTTAATCGTCGCGGCAACCGGGCAGGGGCTGCTGGCAAACCATATTCCGCTGTTGGCCGACGGCGACGGATTCATCGGTCATGTCGCGCTGGCCAATCCGATGCACGAAGCCATCGCCGCCGATTCCCCCGTTTTGGCGGTGTTTTCGGCGGGCGATGGCTATGTCAGCCCCAATTGGTATCCGTCAAAGGCGCAGACCCACCGCGCCGTGCCGACCTGGAATTACCGCGTTGTCCATGTCCATGGCACGTTGAATTTCTCCCACGAGGATGCGGAAAAGCGAAGGGTTGTCAGCCGCTTGACGACGGTGTTTGAACGTCAGGCCAATGGCGCGGAGGGCTGGCGCATGGGTGACGCGCCGGCGGATTTCATCGCCTCGCAGCTGGCCGGCATCGTGGCCTTGCGCCTGCGCGTCATCCGGGTCGAGGCCAAGGCGAAGCTGAGCCAGAACCGCGCACCCGCGGATGTCGACAGCGTGGCCCGGGAATTCGAGACGCGGGGCGATCCGGCATTGGCGCAAGCCATGCGGCGCCGCGACTGAAGGGCGTTTCGCAATTGGGGGGCGTGGCGCGGCAAATAGCCGGGCGCGGTGTGGCACAATTGCCGGGTGGCGGGTTTCGCCCTTGCCCTGAATCGGCCAAGCCCCTAAACGGAGCACAATCAGAACCTCTGAGGGCGTCCCCATGCAGCCTTGGCTCGGCCATCCTTTTGACGATGACAAGCTGAAAGAGGAGTGCGGCGTATTCGGCGTGATTGGCGTGACCGATGCCGCCAATTTCGTGGCGCTGGGCCTGCACGCCTTGCAGCATCGCGGGCAGGAAGCCGGGGGCATTATCACCCATGACGCCAAGAACGGGTTCAACTCGGCCCACCGCTTCGGGCTGGTGCGCGACAATTTCACATCCGCCAAGCTGATGGAAACCCTGCCCGGATCGCTGGGCATCGGGCATGTGCGCTACTCGACCGCCGGGTCCAAAGGCGCGACGGCGATCCGCGACGTGCAGCCCTTCTTTGGCGAATTCGCCATGGGGGGGGCCGCGATTGCGCATAACGGCAACATCACCAACGCCGCCGCGATCCGCCGCGAACTGATTGAACGCGGGTCGATTTTTCAGTCCTCCAGCGACAGCGAATGCATCATCCACCTGATGGCCCGGTCCTTTCAGACGACCATAGCGGAACGGCTGAAGGATGCGCTGCGCCGGGTGGAGGGCGCGTTTTCCATCGTCGCGATGACCCGCACCAAGCTGATCGGCGCGCGCGACGGCCTTGGCGTGCGCCCGCTTGTGCTGGGCCGGATCGGCGATGGCTGGGCGCTGGCGTCGGAAACCTGCGCGCTGGACATCATCGGCGCCGAGTTCG
>CAJQNQ010000135.1 GCA_905479725.1 uncultured Paracoccaceae bacterium
CCGTATTCGGTTGGCGAAGTCGGGCGCTTCGGCCCTCCGGGTCGGCGTGAAATCGGTCACGGCAAGCTGGCATGGCGCGCGCTTCAGGCGGTTCTGCCTGCGGCGACCGACTTCCCCTACACCATCCGCATCGTGTCCGAGATCACGGAATCCAACGGTTCCAGTTCGATGGCCACTGTTTGCGGCGGTTCGCTGTCGATGATGGACGCGGGCGTTCCGCTGAAAGCCCCGGTGGCTGGCGTCGCCATGGGTCTGATCCTGGAAGATGACGGCCGCTTTGCCGTTCTGACCGACATCCTGGGCGACGAAGATCACCTGGGCGACATGGACTTCAAGGTGGCGGGGACCGAAAGCGGCATCACCAGCCTTCAGATGGACATCAAGGTGTCGGGCATCACGGTAGAGATCATGGAGCAGGCCCTGGCGCAAGCCAAGGAAGGGCGTCTGCATATCCTGGGCGAGATGAACAAGGCGCTGGCCGCGCCGTCGGGCTTCAGCCAGTATGCGCCGAAGATCGAGACGATGCAGATCCCGACCGACAAGATCCGCGAAGTCATCGGCTCGGGCGGCAAGGTGATCCGCGAGATCGTCGAAGTGTCCGGCGCCAAGGTCGATATCAACGACGACGGCATTATCAAGATTGCCTCGTCGGACCAGGAGGCCATCAAGAAGGCCCATGACATGATCTATTCGATCGTGGCCGAGCCGGAAGCGGGCAAGGTTTACACCGGCACCGTGGTGAAGATCGTCGATTTCGGCGCCTTCGTGAACTTCTTCGGCAAGCGCGACGGGCTGGTGCACGTCAGCCAGATCGCCCCGCAACGCCTGAACCACCCGTCCGACCTGCTGAAGGAAGGCCAGGAGGTGAAGGTCAAGCTGCTGGGCTTCGACGATCGCGGCAAGGTTCGCCTGGCGATGAAGATGATCGACCAGGAAACCGGCGAAGAAATCAAGGACAGCGCCGAGTAAACCCTGGCGCTGACTAAAGTCTTGCGGGCCCCGTCACTGGCGGGGCCCTTTTTCATTGCCGCTTCATGGTGCGAAGGATGCTGGCCCAGGCCGGGTCCCGGGTCCGGTGCGCGTTGCCTGGTCCGGACACAGCGCCATGACAGCGCCCGAAAACCCGGTGTCACACCCCTTCGACAATCACCGCATGGCCTGTCGAGCACGAGTGCCGCAGTGCCTTGAGCGGCGCGTAGGCGTCGCTGGTGAACAGGGCGCGGGCCGAAGCCATGTCCGGAAATTCGAACAGCACCAGGCGTGACGGCGTCCAGTCGCCTTCCAACACCTCATGCGCCCCGCCGCGCGCCAGATAGCGCCCGCCGAACGACTCGACGATCGGTTTCACCTGCCGCATGAAATCCGCGTAAGGCTCGGGGTCATGAATTTCGACATCATAGATCAGGTAAGCCGCCATGGTTCATCGCTCCGCTTTTAAAAAGGTCACGCCCCCGGCCAGGTATCCGATAGCCGATACCCGCGCGGCCAGGGGTCGCCCGGGTCCAGCATCAACTGCCGGGTGCCGGTCAGCCAGGCCCGGCCGCTGATTTCGGGCGTGACAATGTGGGTATCGCCCATCATCCCGGTGTCGATGATCTTGCCCTGAAACTGCGAACCGATCAGCGAAAACGCGGTCAGCGGCACGCGCGGCCGGATCTGGCCACGGGCGTGCAGAAGCGCCAGGCGCGCCGACACCGCCGTGCCGGTGGGTGAGCGGTCGATCTTGCCCGGCTCGATGGCGACGGCGTGGCGGGTTTGCGGCCCCTCGGGCCCATCGGCCAGCGGCCCGGCAAACAGACAGAACGAGATGTGTTTCCAGTCCGGGTTCCGCGGATGGTGAAAGCCCAGTTGCTTGTTCGCGTTGTCGGTGATCCGCACGCCGAGTTCGGCCAGGTCGCGGGCCTCGTCCGGGGTCAGGGCAAAGCCCAGCGCCGCAGCGTCAACCACAACGAAACTGTCCCCGCCGTATGCCGTATCAACCCGCAGCAGGCCCAGGCCAGGCACCTCCAGCACCGCGTTCATCTGCCCCGCGAAACTGGGCAGATTGCGCACATGCACGCGCCGCACACGCCCGTCGGCGCAATCGGCGCGCACCCGGATCAACCCGCCGGGGGCCTCCAGCACCAGTTCGGTGATCGGCTCGTGCATCGGCAGGATACCGGTTTCCAGCAACACCGTGCTGACACAGATCGCGTTCGAGCCCGACATCGGCGGCGTATGCGCGGGCTCCATGATGATGAACCCCATCTGCGCGCGCGTATCCTTCGGCGGCACCAGCAGATTGACGTGCCGAAACACGCCGCCGCGCGGCTCGTTCAGCACGAAGTCCCGCAGCGCGCCGTCCTCGTGGATCCAGCGCGCCTGTTGCCACAGCGTGTCGCCGGGCGGGGGCGCAACGCCGCCGGTGATGACATCGCCCACCTCGCCCTCGGCATGGGCGCCGACAATCTGGACCAGGGTGCGGCTGCGCATCGTTCAGAACGGCAGCGGGGCGCCGTTGACCGACACCACGCCACCCGGGCGGATCGCCACTTCGGACCGCAGTTGATCGTCGCCGATCGGGCGCCCCAGACCGTTCATCATCATCCGCGCGACGAATTGCTGCTCCGGCGGGATCAGACCCATCGCCCCCAGACGGGTCAGCAAGGCATCGCCGCCGATCAATTCGAACACGAAATCACCGGTGCCATTGGGCACGGGTGCGTCCATGCTGGCCAGCATTCCACCGAGAAACGCAAACGCACCGCCGCCGGTCAGTTGTGCGCCACCGATGCTGGCTTCCAGCCGGTCCAGGCTAACGGTGGTCAGATCCAGGGGCGGAGCCGAACCCTGCCCGAATTCCGGCCCCAGATCCTGCGTCAGACGGCCCAAGGCGCTGACATCGGCGATCAGCGTGATCGGCTCCGTCCCCAGATCAGTGGCGCCCATCATGGCCATCATCTCGGGCGACAGGGACAAGCCTGTGAAATTCACGCCGTAGAAGAACCGCGCATCCTGAGCCGTCGCCAGCAGCGGCGCGCCGGCCCTCAGGCCGATCTCGTCCAATCGCCCGGATCCGGAATAAGGGGCCATCCTGCCCGATAGCTCGACAGCGGAGGCAGACGCCTCCAGCGATACCGCCCCCTGCGAGATATCAAGCACGAAGTCCGATCCGCCACCCGTGGAATTGACGGCGATCTGCGCCCCGTCCAGGGTCTGCGTGGACCGTCCGCTGCTGGCCGCTGTGGACATCATCAGCCGGGCAAAGAACCCGGCATCGAAGGCCGCGCGCAGGCTGCCGACCTCGTCCGACAGCATGTCCCACTCTGCCCCCGCCAGATCGAAACGCAGACCGTCGATCCGCGCGTCGGCGCTCTGGTCTCCGGCGCTGTCCTGGAACGCAAAGGCGTAGCGCGTCGTGCGCGACTCCAACGCCACATCGACCGACCCTTCGCGCTCCACCCGGGCCGATCCGTTGAACCCGTCGAACATGACCTGAAAGGACGCGTCCTGCCGCTGTCCGGCGCGCGTGGCTTCGGTCAGCGTTGCCGACACCTGGCCGAACACCAGATCCAGGGCGATCCGGTCATCGGTCAGCGCCAGCAGGATCTCGCCGGAATGGGTGACCGAAATCACGAACGTGTCGTTGGGTGCGGGCTGCCCACGGATCGTGAATTGCGGCGACGGGATCAGCGCGACGGCATCGCCGCGCGGTTCGACCCTGAGTTCGGGCATCTCGATAACCACGGCCGCGGGATCGTCCTGCGCAAAGAACCGGACGTTCTGTGCAACAAGTGACGTGCCGTAATCCGTGACCGACTGCGACGCGATCATCACGCCCAGATCGCGCGCCTGTCCCCGAAGATCGCGCCATGCTTCCTTGGCCGTGACCTGGGCGGCGGCCGGGAAAACCAGCAGGAATATGAAGAGGATTGCCCCCGAAACGGGCAAGGAAAAGCGACTGCGCATACCGTCGGACTCCGAATGGAAGGTTGGCACCGATTGTGGCGCTGGCGGTCGGCGGGTCAAGCGAAAAGCCCGTTCGTGGCTCTGGTCAGGCGGAAAACAGCACGATACCAAAGGCGCAACAGGATCAGGAGAGATCGATGAATACAGGTATGGATTGGGAAAACGCGGTAGCCGGCAAGTCGGTGATGATAACCGGTGCCAGCCGGGGGATCGGCGCGGCAACGGCGCGGCTGTTTGCCCAGCGCGGCGCGAAGCTGGGCCTGGCGGGCCGACCGTCACAGGCGCTGGCGGACCTGGCCGAGGATATCGGCGCCACGGTTATCCCCTGCGACGTGGCCGATTTCGCGCAGGTTCAGGCGGCGGTGGACAGCATGACAAAGACCCATGGCGGGCTGGATGTGCTGATCAACAACGCCGGTCTGATCGCTCCGATCGCACTGATCGGTGCCGCCAATCCCCTGGATTGGGGTCGCCAGATCGACGTCAATCTGAAGGGCGTGTTTCACGGCATGCGCGCCGCCTTGCCGGTGATGCAAAGGGCCGGTTCCGGCACGATCATCACCATCGGCTCGGGCGCGGCCTATAACGCGCTGGAAGGCTGGAGCGGATACTGCGCGTCCAAGGCCGGGGCGATCATGATGACCAAGGCGGCGCATCTGGAAGCCGGGCGCCGGGTGCGCGTGTTGTCGCTGTCCCCCGGCACCGTGGCGACCGACATGCAGGCGGCGATCCGCGACAGCGGGGTGAACCCGGTCAGCCAGCTGGACTGGTCGACGCATGTCCCCGCCGCGTGGCCCGCGCGCGCCATGCTGTGGATGTGCAGCGCCGCATCGGACGAATACCGCGGCGCCGAAGTCAGCCTGCGCGACCCCGCCATCCGCCAGGTGCTGGGGCTGGCGGAATGATCGCACGGTCGGATGACGGCGCGCTGACGGTCCTGACGCTGAACCGGCCGGATAAGGCCAATTCCCTGACCCAGGCCATGATGACCGCGCTGATCGGCCATTTGTCCGACGCCGGGCGCACGCAGAAGGCGGTCATCCTGACTGGCGCGGGCAGGGTTTTCAGCGCCGGTGCCGATCTGGACGAAGCCCGCGCGGGCCTTGCCACCAGCCCGGTATGGGAAGACCTCTCGGGCACCATCGCCGCGCTGCCCTGCCTGACCGTCGCCGCCCTGAACGGGACGCTGGCGGGGGGCGCGTTCGGCATGGCGCTGGCCTGCGATATCCGACTGGCGGTGCCCGAGGCGAAATTCTTTTACCCCGTGATGAAGCTGGGCTTTCTGCCACAACCCAGCGATCCGATGCGTTTGCGGGCATTGATCGGGCCTTCGCGCGCCAAAATGATCTTGATGTGCGGCGCGAAAATTCAAACAGAACAAGCGCTTGCATGGGGGTTGATCGATCATATCA
>CAJQNQ010000136.1 GCA_905479725.1 uncultured Paracoccaceae bacterium
GCTGGGCGACCAGGCGGCTGACCTTGGCGCGGTTCTGGACACCGACGCCATAGAAGCCCTGCGGCGCACGCAAGTCGCCCTTGGCACCTTGTCGCTGGTGTTCGAGGGCCTGCGCAACCGGATCGCAGTCGCCGTGGCCCCGTCTCTTGAGGCTTTGGCAAACGCTTTCGTGGCACTTGCCTCAGACGGCGGGGTCCTGCGAACGGCCATCAACGCGCTGATCGGCAACCTCGGTCGCCTCGCCACCTATGCCGCCACCTTCGCCGCCGTCATGGCCGGGCGTTGGGTGGCGGGGCTGGCAGCGGCGGCGCTCTCTGTCCGTGGCCTCGCCACAGCACTGGTCTTCCTGCGCGGGGCGCTGATCCGCACCGGCATTGGGGCGCTGACCGTCGGCGCTGGCGAGCTGGTCTATCAGTTCTCGCAGCTTGTCACCCGGGTTGGCGGCGTAGGCGAAGCGTTTCGCCTGTTGGGTGATCTGGCAAAGGAGGTCTGGTCCCGGATGGGGCTGTCGTTGGATGCCGCCTTTGCCAAGATGGCAGCCGGATGGGAAGGTCTGAAGGCGGCTGGGCTCTCGGCGCTGGAGGGCACCATCGCAGGCGTTGTCAGCTTCGGCGACCGGACGGCTGCAATCTTCCAAGGGGCTTATGATGCGGCAGTGGCGATCTGGGGCAGTCTGCCAGGTGCGATCGGCGACTTCGCATTTCAGGCGACGAACGGTCTGATCTCCGGCGTCGAGGCCATGCTGAACGGTGTCGTCACCCGCATCAATACCTTTATCACTGGCCTCAATGCAGCACTGGCGCTGTTGCCAGAGTGGGCGACAGGTGAAGGCGGGGTGCGGATCGGTGCGCTTGATACGGTGCAACTAAGCCGGATCGGCAACCCATTCGAGGGTGCAGCAACAGCGGCTGGAACTGCCGCCGCCGATGCCTTCTCAGCTGCACTCTCAAGCACCTATCTCGAACCGCCTGACCTTGGCATTGGCGCGATGGCCGAGGATGCGCGCGGCCGGGCCGACGGATATCGCGAAGCGGCGGGCATGCTCGCCGATGCCGCAGGTCGGCCGCTCGCCAGCTGGCAGGCGCTGCGCGACGCGGTCACTGGGACCGGATCAGAGGCAGAAGATGCACTGGCCGATGCCGCCAGTTCTACGGATATGCTCGCGGCCGGTTTGAATGACACCGCCACCGCTGCTAATGGCGCAGGCGGTGCGGCCCGCAACGCTGGTGCGGCGGCTGCTGCCGGTGCCGAACAGGCAGCAACCGGTTGGGCCGCAGTGACAGCGGCACTTGCCGACTATGCCAACAAGGCGCGCGATATTGGGGGCGATATCGGCCAGACACTGGTTGGCGCGTTCCAGAGCGCCGAGAACGCTGTCGGTGACTTCGTCAAATCCGGGAAACTGGACTTCCGCGATCTCGTCACGTCGATGATTGCCGATCTGGCCAAGCTGGCTGCTCGGCGGTTCATCCTCGGTCCCATCGCCAATGCACTCTCCGGCGCGCTGGGCGGTGCGAGCGGTTTGTTCGCCGACATCCTGCATGCCGGTGGCATGGTCGGAACGCCCAGCCCGGGCCGCATGGTTCCAGCGCTGGCCTTTGCAGGCGCCCCTCGGATGCATTCCGGTGGCTGGGCCGGGATCAAGCCCGACGAGGTGCCCGCGATCCTGCAACGCGGTGAACGGGTGTTGTCGCGCCGGGAGGCCGCTGGCTATGGCCGAGGGCAAAGTGTTGCTCCGAATATCTCGGTGACGATCATGTCGCGTGACGCTGAAAGCTTCCGGCAATCGCGCACGCAGGTCGCAGCCGACATTGCCCGCGCGGTTTCGCTGGGCCGGAGGGGCATGTGATGGCGTTTCACGAAGTCAGGTTCCCCGACAACATCAGCCGAGGCGCGCGCGGCGGACCGGAACGGCGCACGCAAGTGGTCGAACTGGCAAGCGGCGACGAGGAGCGCAATGCCAGTTGGGCCAACTCGCGTCGCCGCTATGATGTGGCCTACGGCATCCGCCGTGCCGACGATCTGGCAGCGGTGGTTGCTTTCTTCGAGGCCCGCAACGCCCGCCTGCATGGCTTCCGCTACAAGGATTGGGCCGACTACAAGTCTTGCCTTCCCTCGCAGGCGATCACCGCCACCGACCAGCCCATCGGAACCGGCAACGGGGCCGTCACCACCTTCGCGCTCCTGAAGCGCTACGCCTCCGGTGCCCAAAGCTGGACCCGCGCCATCGCAAAGCCTGTCGCGGGCAGCATCCGCCTCGCCCTGAACGGCGTCGAGCAGATGTCGGGCTGGAGCGCCGATACCGCCACCGGCAGCGTGAGTTTCGCCACCGCGCCCGGAGCGGGTGTCACGATCACCGCTGGCTTCGAATTCGACGTGCCCGTCCGCTTTGACACCGACATGCTGGACGTGACCCTCGATATCGAGCGGCTGGGGTCAATCACGTCCATCCCCCTTCTGGAGATCCGCAGATAATGAAGCTCTCCCCCGCGCTGCAGCCCTATCTCGATGATGGCACCACGACCTTGTCCTGGTGTTGGCGGATCAGCCGGGACGAAGCAGATCATCTCAGTCGATACTTTTGCTTGAGAAAGCTGATAAGTTTCTCGGGGCGGTTGGCAAAAGGCGCGACCTCGTCGAGCACCGCCAGACCAAGCTCACCTCTGGCTGAAGTGAGGTTTCCCAGATGTGGGCCAATCGAAGCCGGGTCTCGTTTGGGAAGGCCGCGTTTGCACTGATCGACGATGACCGAGCGCATGATGCGGCTGCCGCGCTTCTTCTTTTCAACGGCATCCTGATAGGCAGAATCGGTGATCTCGTATTCCTCATCGGTCCAGAGCTTTGCCATTTGCGTCTCCAAGCTGGTTTCAAAGCGAATCTACATCCAAGCCAACAGACTGTCGCCTAACGTTTCTCAGGGCGAGATTTCCCCTTGTTTCTCCTGCAAATCCGGAGCTTTCCGATGAAATCCCTTTCCCCAGCGCTGCAGGCCCATCTTGATGATGGCACCACCACCTTGTCCTGGTGCTGGCGGATTTCACGCAACGATGGCGTGGCGCTCGGCTTCACCGATCATGATCGCACTCTCAGTTTCGATGGCACAGCGTTTGAGCCCGAAAGCGGGTTTGCTGCTTCGGAAATCCGCGCTGGCTCCGACTTGGCCGTCGATGCGCAGGATGCCACCGGCGTGCTGACCTCGGATCGCGTCACCGAGACTGACATCCTCGACGGGCGCTGGGACAATGCTGCGGTCGAGCTGTGGCGGGTCAATTGGGCCGATACCAGCCAGCGCGTGCTCCTGCGCCGGGGTGCCGTGGGGCAAATCCGCCGTGGCCGCATGGCCTTCGTCGCCGAGGTCCGCAGCCTCGCGCATGTGCTGGGCCAGACCGTGGGGCGGACGTTTCAGGCGGGATGCGACGCTGCACTTGGTGATGCGCGCTGCGGCATCGATCTGGAAAACGCCATCTACAAGGGCAACGGCTTAGTGACCGATCTCTTGCGCGACCGGGCCTTCATGGCCTCGGGGCTGTCAGGGTTCGAGACGGGCTGGTTCACCTCCGGCACCCTGACCTGGACCAGCGGCGCAAATACCGGGCGGATTACCGAAGTGCTCGCGCATGGGCTGGATGGCAGCATCGCAACCTTGACCCTGCTGGAAGCGCCGGTGCGCGCCATCGCCGAGGGCGACAGTTTCATCGCGCGGGCGGGCTGCGACAAGCGCATCGCGACCTGCAGTGCCAAGTTTGCGAATGTCGCCAACTTCCGGGGCTTTCCCAACATCCCCGGCCAAGATGCGGTTCTCCGGTATGCATCACAGGATGGCAGTCATGATGGAGCAGTCTTGTGATGGGCATTCCGGGTCAGGGTGAGGCGGATCAGCAGACAGTCCGGGGGACTGTCTGCCCGCCGAACGGGCTGCGCTATGCGAGCCAGGACGGCGGCCATGAAGGAAACGTGCTGTGAATTGCGCTGATCCCGCCATGGTCATCGCCACAGCCCGCAGCTGGCTCGGCACGCCCTACCACGATCAAGCCAGCCTGCGCGGCGTCGGCTGTGATTGCCTCGGCCTCGCACGCGGCGTCTGGCGCGAGGTTGTCGGCGACGAGCCTTTTCCCATTCCGCCTTACAGCCGGGATTGGGGTGAAACCGGCCCGCGGGAGGTCCTGGCGGAAGGCGCGCGCCAGATGATGCCGGAAATCACGCCAACTGAGGCCGGGCCCGGCGCGCTTGTCCTGTTCCGGATGGCCCCCCGCGCCATCGCCAAGCATGTCGGCATCCTGACCGCCCCAGACCGGTTCATCCATGCCTATGAGCGGCTGGGCGTCGTTGAGGAAGTCCTCACCCCGATTTGGCGTCGTCGTATCGCGTTCGCCTTCCTGTTCCCCAAACTTTGAGACCCCACACATGGCAACATTGGTTCTCGGCGCCGTCGGCTCTGCGATTGGCGGCGCGTTTGGCGGGGCCATCCTCGGCTTTTCCGGCGCTGCGATCGGCGGTTTCATCGGCTCGACCATCGGATCGGTGGTCGACAACTGGATCGTATCCTCGCTCGCCCCGGCACAGCGCATCGAGGGCGCGCGGCTGGACAGTCTTCGCATCACCTCATCGACCGAAGGGGCAGTAATCCCGCGACTGTTCGGCCGCATGCGGATTGGCGGCAACATCATCTGGGCCACGGATTTCCGCGAGGAGGTCAACACCACCAGCCAAGGCGGCGGCAAGGGCAGCGGACCCAAGGTCACCACCACCGAATATCTCTATTATGCCAGCTTCGCAGTCGCCTTGTGCGAAGGCGAGATCACCGGCATCGGCCGGGTCTGGGCCGACGGCAATGCCATGGACATGACCGGCGTCACCTGGCGCTGGTATCCGGGCGATGAGGTCCAGGCCCCCGATCCGTTCATC